>CAZHLQ010000333.1:0-1571 GCA_964533235.1 uncultured Gudongella sp.
TGAAAAAATACAAAATTCAATTAATACTGTAAGAAAATCGAAATATACTATATAATGTTGTTAAGTAGCTAAATAGGGAGGAATGCCCAATGAACTGTGAATATAAGCTTTATGATCCATCCTGGTGTCCAGGATGTGGGAATTATATGATAAGAACAGCATTAAAGATGGCATTGGAGGAGCTTGAAATCCCACCGCAAAAAGCTGTGATCTTTACAGGGATCGGACAAGCAGCCAAAATGCCTCACTATATTGATACAAACGGATTTAACGGATTACATGGTCGGGCTCTTCCTCCGGGGATCGGAGCAAAGCTTTCAAATAAGGAGCTAACAGTAATAGTTGAGTCTGGCGATGGAGATACCTACGGAGAGGGTGGGAACCACTTCATCCATACAATACGTAGAAACATCGACATTGCACATTTCGTTCACGATAATCAAATATATGGATTGACGAAGGGTCAAGGCTCTCCGACAACTGCAATGGGACAGGTTACTACACTCCAGTTTGAAGGTGTTAAGGTCGAACCGTTAAGACCACTTGCCCTTTCTTTGACCATGGGTGCAGGATTCGTAGCCAGGGGATTCTCTGGTGATATTCCTCAATTGGTACGGCTTATGAAGGAGGCTATCCAATACAGAGGCTATGCACATTTAGATATTTTCCAACCATGTGTAGTCTGGAACAAAGTAAATACTTACCAATGGTATAAAGATCGTGTTTATAAGCTAGATAATGATCATGACTATACCGACTTTGAGTCAGCATACAGGAAGGCACTTGAATTTGGAGACCGCATACCAACTGGTATACTATATAAAGTAGAAAAGGAGACATATGAAGACAGGTTTTCCTTTGTTAAGAATGGACCAGCTTTGGTTGATTCCAAGCTCGATCCCAGTGACGCTGAGAAGCTGATGGCAGATTTTATATAGGAGGGGATCAAAATGGATTACACGATACTCGTAGGAGGAGCTGCAGGACAGGGGATTGAGACTGTAGTTTTATTATTGGAAAAGACAATCAAAAGAAGCGGTTATAATGTATTTACGTATAAAAACTATATGTCTATGGTCCGGGGCGGTCATAACTTCATGCAGGTTAGATTTTCGGATAATCCTGTTTATACCTATACATCCATGGTTGACATGATCTTTGCCCTTACTGAGGAAACCATTGACATACATGGCGAGAGGCTCAAAGAGGGCGGTATCATAATAGCTGATGAGAATTTATATCCAGATGGCAAGCTACTGCATCTTCCGCTTTCTAAGGCATCCAGAGATGCAGGGAACTCCAAAACTTTCCCAACTGTTGGCTTTGGAGCTATAGTAAAAAGTCTTGGGATGGACATTGAGATAGCTGAGAAGGTAGTCAGTGAAAATTTTACCGGAAAAATTCTCGAAGTAAATATCAATGCCTTAAAATCAGGGTATGGATTGGTCAATGAAATACAACAGCTCCCAACAAAAATAGACGATAAAATTATTATAAACGGGAATCAGGCACTTGCTTTAGGCGCAATTGCAGCTGGAGTGAAGTACTATTGTGGCTACCCTATGACTCCG
>CAZHLQ010000334.1:0-5782 GCA_964533235.1 uncultured Gudongella sp.
GTATAATAAGGTAACTCAATAAATAAACAAGCGAAAGGGGAATTTTAATGGACAAATGGGTTTGTGGACCATGCGGTTATGTTTATGATCCAGCAGAAGGAGATCCAGATGGAGGAATAGCTCCTGGTACTGCTTTTGAGGATCTGCCAGAGGATTGGGTTTGCCCAGTTTGCGGCGCAACCAAGGATATGTTCGAAAAAGAATAATAAAACGTACTTAAAAAAGACCAGTGCTAGCACTGGTCTTTTTCCTGCTCTGTGGTTGGTAACTGGAGGTACCCCTCCAGCACTTCCCAAAGCTTATCTACATTCATTTTCTTGGAGGATGAAAACGGTATTATCATAACTTCTCCAGCCTTGACCTCCAATGTCTCTCTAATGATCTTAAGGTGTCTTTCCCATTGACCCCTCGCTATTTTGTCCGCCTTTGTAGCAACTACTATTGGCTCGATGTTATATGCCCTGATCCAGTTAAACATATCAATGTCCTGTGGACTTGGCTTGTGTCTTATATCAAGTATCAAGGCAATGGCTTTGAGATTTGGTCTGTTCTTAAGGTACTTCTCAATTATCTCTCCCCATTTTTTTCTTTCTGTCTTTGATACCTGCGCATAGCCATAGCCTGGTAAATCGACAAATCTAAAGCTCTCGTTGATAATATAGAAATTTATAGTTCTGGTCTTCCCAGGTTTACCGCTTGTTCTAGCAAGATTAGTTCTGTTGAGCATAGTGTTGATAAATGATGATTTGCCAACATTGGATCTGCCTGCAAATGCTATCTCGGTAAGCTCGTCCTGAGGATATCCCGCAGGTGCTACTGCCATAGCCTGCAGATCTGATTTATTTATCTTCATTTTCATCACCTTTCGGAGCCAATGCATGTTCAAGAACCTGGTCAAGACTCTTTACTAGCACAAATTCCATTTTTTTCTTTATTTTGTCTGGAATATCCTCAAGGTCCTTTTCATTCTCGTATGGTAGAAGAACTTTCTTTATACCCATTCTATGTGCTGCAAGCAATTTTTCCTTTATCCCGCCAACTGGCAGTACTCTTCCCCTTAAGGTTATCTCGCCAGTCATCGCAACATCCTTGAATATGGGGGTATTCGTAAGAGCTGAAACCAAGGCTGTCGCTATAGTTATTCCAGCTGAAGGTCCATCCTTCGGAATTGCTCCTTCTGGAACGTGGATGTGTATATCCATATCCTTGTAAAACTCCGGTGGGACCCTAAGCTCCTTTGCATTAGCTCTTATATAGCTAATGCCTGCCATTGCAGACTCCTTCATGACCTCTCCAAGCTTACCTGTAAGCTGAGTTTTCCCTGCTCCCTGCATTGTTGTGACCTCAACCGAAAGC
Source organism: uncultured Gudongella sp. (assembly GCA_964533235.1). Lineage (GTDB taxonomy): Bacteria > Bacillota > Clostridia > Tissierellales > Tissierellaceae > Gudongella. Next base: position 1,357 of record CAZHLQ010000334.1, read on the forward strand.
GTCTCTCCACCTACTGCAGTCCATGCCAAGCCATTCGCCACGCCAACCTGATTGGTTTCTTCGACAGTGTCATATCTGAAACGACCAGCTCCCAGATACCCGGAAAGGTTACCTGAATTTACGCGAACTGTACTCTTGCCCTTTTCAACTATCGCCTTTGCAGCTTTTCTGCAGATGCCTGCCAGATTTCGCTCCAGGTTTCTCACGCCTGCTTCTCTTGTGTAGTAATTAATGACGTCTCTTATAGCTCCCTCTGACATTGTCATGTGGGTTTCTTTAAGTCCATGCTCCTTCATTTGCTTGGGCAGCAAATATCTCTTAGCAATTTCAAGCTTTTCTTCCTCAGTATACCCACTGATCCGAATTACTTCCATCCTGTCCAGCAAAGCTGGAGGAATACTGGAGGTAGTATTAGCCGTCGTTATGAAAAGTACCTTTGACAAATCAAATGGTGCATCTAAAAAATGATCTGTAAAGGTTGTATTCTGCTCTGGATCTAGCACCTCAAGCAGCGCACTGGCAGGGTCTCCCCTGAAGTCATTGGCAAGCTTATCGATCTCATCAAAAAGAAAAACAGGGTTCTTGGTTCCAGCCTTCTTGATGGAGCTGATGATCCTTCCTGGCATAGCCCCGACGTAAGTCCTTCTATGTCCTCTTATCTCTGCCTCGTCCCGGACTCCACCCAGAGACATCCGTACGAAATTTCTATTAAGAGATGACGCAATCGACTTTGCTATTGAGGTCTTACCTACTCCAGGGGGACCAACTAAGCATAATATCGGTCCCTTGATAGAAGTTGATAGCTTCCTTATAGCTATAAATTCCAATATCCTCTCCTTTACGTCCTTTAGTCCGTAATGGTCTGTATCTAATATATCTCTGGCTTTCTTGATGTCGATCTTCTCTTTTGTCTCTTTGTCCCAAGGCAGCTCAACTATCCAGTCAAGATAAGTTCGAATTACCCCTACTTCAGCTGAATGTGATGGGGTCCGTGAAAGTCTCTCGACCTCTTTTAGAGCTTTTTCCTTAACCTCCTTAGGCATCTTGATCTTATTTATTTTAGCCTCATATTCCTCTATCTCACCGGAAAGGTCATCATCTTCTCCCAGTTCCTTTTGTATAGCCTTAAGCTGTTCCTTCAGATAGTACTCTTTTTGGATCTTATTTATCTGTTTCTTGACCCTTTGGTTGATTTTGTCCTCGATCCTAAGCAGCTCTATTTCCTCCTGTAGGATCTGATGAAGGATCTCCAGTCTTTCATACAGGTCAAATGCTTCAAGTATTCTCTGATCATCCTCCTGCTTGAGAAATACATATGACGCTATAACATCTGCAAGTCTTCCAGGATCTTCAATGTCAGATATTGTATATAGTACTTCGGAGGATACCTTTGAGTTGAGAGATATATATTCCTCAAGGTCTACTATAACGAGTCGCATAGCTGCCTCTATGTCCTGGCTTTTCTCAAACTCCTCAGGATTATAGCTGAACTCCTCTGCTGATGCCAAAAAATATGGCTCGGTCTGTACTATCTTTTTTACTCTTCCTCTATTTAATCCTTCTACTAGTACTCTGATGCTTCCCCCGGGAAGCTTCAGCATCTGCTTGACCTTGGCTATTGTCCCTACATGATAAAAATCATCTGTAGAAGGCTCCTCCAGCTTTGGATTTATCTGCGTACATAGAAAAATCAAGGAATCCTCCATCATTGATTTTTCCAGTGCCTGAACTGATTTTTCTCTTCCTACATCAAAATGTATCACCATATGAGGGAAGATGGAAATGCCTCTCAAGGGTATAAGGGGCAGTACTTTGTCTTCTATTACATAGGGGTTTTTCATTCTATCCCTCCTCTTATTGGCAAAATAAAGGCTCACTGTTGTGAGCCTTTAGGATGCGGATTCCTTTTTGCCTTTTTTCCTGGCCCTACTTTTCTTCTCTTGGGATAATACCAAAGTAGGCTCTCCGTCATTCTCAATTGTTTCCTTTGTTATTAAACATTTCTCAACGTCTTCTCGGTTAGGCATATCGTACATGATATCAAGCATTCTCTCTTCGATAATGCCTCTAAGACCTCTGGCTCCTGTCTTTCTTTCTATAGCCTTCTTAGCAATCACCTTAAGTGCTGACTCTTCAAATTCAAGCTCGACATCATCCATAGAGAACAGCTCCTTGTACTGCTTCACAAGAGCGTTTCTAGGTTCAGTCAAAATCCTTACCAGAGCTTCCTCATCAAGCTCCTCAAGTGTTACTACTACTGGAAGTCTGCCTACAAATTCAGGTATCAATCCGTACTTGATCAAATCTTCTGGCTGGATCTGCTTCAAAAGTTCACCCATGTTTCTTCTTTGCGACTTGACGTCTGCTCCGAAGCCCATGGATTTTTTACCAACTCTTGCTTGAATTATCTTATCCAAGCCGTCAAATGCTCCACCTACAATAAACAGGATGTTTGTTGTATCTACCTGAATAAACTCCTGGTGAGGATGTTTCCTTCCTCCCTGTGGAGGTACGTTGGCTACAGTGCCTTCGAGTATCTTAAGCAATGCCTGCTGCACACCCTCTCCGCTTACATCTCTGGTTATTGAGGGATTCTCAGTTTTTCTGGCGATTTTGTCTATCTCATCAATGTATACTATACCTTTTTCTGCCTTCTCGATATCATAATCTGCAGCTTGTATAAGCTTTAAGATTATATTTTCAACATCCTCGCCAACATACCCAGCCTCAGTCAAAGAGGTGGCATCTGCTATGGCAAATGGGACATTCAATATCTTAGCAAGAGTCTGAGCTAAAAGAGTCTTACCTGAGCCAGTCGGCCCTATCATCAGGATATTACTTTTCTGAAGCTCGACATCATCATTCTTTGAAGGCTTTCTGTGAATTCTTTTGTAGTGATTATATACTGCAACAGCCAATCCTTTTTTTGCTCTTTCCTGCTGAATAACGTACTCATCCAGGGTCTCTCTAATGTCTGATGGCTTAGGAACTTCTTCCAACTCAAAATCATTTAAATAGTCTACGAATTCTTCTTCGATTATTTCCTGACACAGTTCAATACATTCATTGCAAATAAACACGTTTGGACCTGCAATGAGTCTCTTGACCTGGTCCTGCGGTTTGCCGCAGAACGAGCATCTCAATTGCTTGTCGTCGTTTTTTGCCATGGACTCACCTCTTATTTCTTTCTCTCCATAATGGCATCAATAATACCATACTCCACAGCCTCTGCAGCACTCATGTAGTAATCCCTGTCAGTATCCTTGGCTATTCTTTCAAGGGGCTGTCCTGTTCTCTCTGACAGTATCTTATTTATTCTCTCTCTGATCTCAATGATCTTCTCAGCCTGGATCCTGATATCCTCCGCTTGCCCCTGAGCTCCGCCCAGCGGCTGATGAATCATGATATCAGAATTTGGAAGAGCAAATCTCTTGCCTTTGGTTCCGGCTGACAATAGGAATGCTCCCATTGATGCTGCCCTGCCTACACAGATCGTTGCAACGTCAGGTTTGATATATTGTATCGTATCAAATATAGCAAAGCCTGCACTTACCGATCCGCCTGGGCTATTGATATAAAGCTGTATATCCTTCTCCGGATCCTCTGCTTCCAGGAATAGCAGCTGAGCCACTACAAGCTCTGCAACTACATCATTTATTTCTGATCCCAGCATTATGATCCTGTCCTTCAGCAATCTGGAATATATATCGTAGGACCTTTCTCCTCTGTTGGTTTGTTCAACGACTATAGGCACCAATGACATATCCATACCTCCTACTATTTAGATAAATTTGACCTTCTCGTTTAGCAGGTCTAAAACTTTACTGTTTGATATACCCGCTTTAAGGAAGCCTAAATCTCCTTTTTTCATATCCTTAACAAACTTCTCTACATTTTCTTGCTTGTACTGCTCTGCCAGCTTTTCAAGCTCCTTGTCAAGATCCTCTTCATTGACCTCAATTCCTTCAGCCTTTGCTATCGCCTCTAAAACAAGATCTGCTCGAACTCTTCTTTCTGCAACTGACCTGAAGTTGTTTCGAAGTTCTTCAACAGACATTCCTGTCAGTTCAAGGTATCTCTCCATATTAAAGCCTTGCATGCCGACTCTATATTCAAAGTCCTTTATTTCATTGTCTATCTGTGACTGGATCATTCCTTCAGGAACCTCAAAGCTGCTCATTTCAACAACTTTTTCTACGATCTTGTTCTCAGTCTCGATTTTCTCCTGGTTCTTTAACTGCTTCTCCAGCTCTTCCTTTATACTGTTCTTATACTCATCTAGAGTATCAAACTCGCTTACGTCCTTAGCAAATTCGTCGTCAAGCTCAGGAAGCTCCTTAACCTTAACTTCCTTGATGTCTACCTTGAAAACTGCTGGTTTGCCTTTAAGTGACTCTTCCTGATATTCCTCAGGGAATGTAACCTC
>CAZHLQ010000335.1:0-12275 GCA_964533235.1 uncultured Gudongella sp.
ATCCAAGATTACCTTGATCCATAATCCTATAAAGTTTATCTCTATCCATTTTAAACCTCCTCATAACCAGAAATAGAAATAAAAAAACCACAACTCATTTAGCTGTGGCAATCTCACAATAATAATTTTGTATTTGAATGAATCAACATTTTAAGAGACATTTAACTGGGCGAGGGTTCAATTCCCCTCACTAGCCAAATGTTAGCTCGATTTTGACCAATACTATTTTGAAAAGAAAAAAGCCAAGAAAGCTTGATTTAACTGGCATTGACGCCATGTTAGCTTTCTTGACCGGCATTCTTGGTGGAGATGGCGGGTGTCGAACCCGCGTCCGAAAATCCTTCCACAAGAGCTTCTCCGAGTGCAGTCAGCAATTTGACATTCCCTCCACTCATCTCCTACTGACAGGATATGAGCTTTAGTAGCTTCATAGGTTCCGTTTCAGGCTCAAAGCTTTGCCAGACTCGGTTCCCCACTTAGATGACGATTCTATCCAGGTCGTGGGATTCCCGGTAGAATCGAGCAGCTTACTAAGCTGCTAGTGCGTAATTATCGTTTGCGTTTAATTTAGTTGCCACTTTTAACGTTGCTTGGCGACAACGACTCGCTGCTCCTGATTCCGTATCCCCGTCGAAACCAAATTCATCCCCTCTTGATTTACTGCAGGATAATTATAACATATGTTCGAGTGAGTGTCAATCAAGCCCACTACTGGTACTTTTCACTAGAGTGCTGAGCGATCCTTCTCTCAGCATCTTTTTTAGCTATGGTATCTCTTTTATCATAATTCTTCTTACCCTTTGCAAGCGCAATCTCTACCTTGACCTTCCCGTCCTTAAGATATATTGAAAGGGGGATAAGTGTAAATCCCTTTTGCTTCGTTTCTCCAATAAGCTTTCTAATTTCTCTTCTATGGAGCAATAGCTTTCTCTTTCTCAAGGGATCTACATTGAATATATTCCCCTGCTCATAAGGGCTTATGTGCATACCATTGACATACACCTCACCGCCGTCTATGGAGGCATAGGATTCCTTAATATTTACCTTGCCCTGTCTGATGGACTTGACCTCGGTGCCAGTAAGAACGATCCCAGCTTCCATTGTCTCCTCTATGAAGAATTCATGTCTGGCTTTTCTATTTGTAGCAATAATCTTGGTTCCTAGCTTTTTCATGCAATCACCCTTTGAAAGTTATCGAACTTTAGTGTAGCAAATTTACTCATCAGTGTCAATATTGGCAGAGGCAATTGCAAAGTCTATGTTCTTCTTACCGATGTCAGCTCCTATTACCTTTATTCTGACCTCATCCCCGAGTCTAAAGGTCTTCTTGGTTCTCTCCCCAACTATCATATAATTGTCCTCATCGAAGAAATAGAAGTCATCCTCCATATTACTGAAGTGCACCAGACCTTCTATCGTGTTTTCAAGTTGAACAAAAATTCCAAAGGACGTTACAGAGGAAACTATGCCATCATACTCCTCTCCTATCCTTTCAGCCATGTATTGGGCCTTCTTAAGATCGTCGACCTCTCTCTCGGCCTCCTCAGCCTTCCTCTCAGTCATTGATGTATGGTCGGCAACCTCTGGAAGCAAACCTTCAAGGTGTTCTAATCTTTTGCTGCTTAAGCTTCCTCTAAGGCTTTCCTTTATTATCCTATGGATTTGAAGATCAGGATATCTCCTTATAGGAGAAGTAAAGTGAGAGTAGTATTGAGCAGCAAGTCCAAAGTGTTTACCCGGTTCTGAACTGTAAACAGCCTTTTGCATAGTCCTAAGAAGCAATGTGGAGATCACAGGCTCCTCTTTTTTGCCCTTTATCTCATCAGTAAGTCTTTGGAAATCCTTAGGATGAAGCTCTTTTCCTCTAATAGCATAACCAAAGTTATGGATAAACCTCAGGAAATCAGCAACCTTTTCTGGGTTAGGATCTTCATGGATCCTATATAGGAAGGGTATTTGAGCCCAGAAGTACCTTTCAGCAACTGTTTCGTTGCATACCAGCATAAACTCTTCTATAAGCTTGTTAGCAACTCTTCTTTCCAGCTTTCTTACGTCTATTGGCTTTCCGTTTTCATCCAGCTCTATATAGCTTTCAGGAAAGTCAAAATCTATGCTGCCCCTTCTTTCCCTTCTAGCTCGCAGTATATCCATAAGCTCCTTCATAATGAAAATCTCATCTGCAACATTTGCAAGTTTTTCATCAGGTGAGGTTTTCCCCTCAAGCAGATCTGAGACATCATCATAAACAAGCCTGGCCGCACTCTTGATTACAGATTCAAATATCTCGTGTGCATAAACTTTTCCTTTTTTGTCAATATCCATGATCACAGACATTGTCAGCCTGTCCTCATTTGGATTCAATGAGCATATACCATTACTTAGCTCATGAGGGAGCATAGGTATTACCCTATCGAGTAGATATACTGAATTCCCTCTATTCAAAGCTTCCTTGTCAAGTGGAGTCCCCTCCTTAACGTAGTGTGATACATCGGCTATATGGACTCCTAGCCTGTAATTATTATCATCAAGCCTTTCTATAGATATTGCATCATCAAGATCTTTTGCATCCGCTCCATCGATCGTGAAGGTTTTAAGTTGCCTTAGATCCCTCCTTCTCGATATTTCATCATCTGGTATCCTATTTGAAACTGCCTGAGCTTCCTTCAAGGTATCTTGTGGAAAAATGCTGGGCAGATTGAACATCCTTACAATTGAAAGAATATCAGTTCCCTTTTCCCATGGATATCCTAGTACTTCAACAACATTACCTTCTGGATTTCTTCTTGGTTCAGGCCATCTAGTCAGCTCTACGATTACCTTGTGGCCATCCTTAGCATTCATTGATGCCGCCTTTGGGATGAAAATATCGTAGGATAGCTTATGGTTATCAGGTATTACGAATCCAAAATTCCCATTCCCCTCATAGGTACCGATAACTGTTTCATTAGCCCTTTCAAGGATCCTGATTATTTCGCCTTCCTGTTTTTTCGAAGATTCCCTGCGCTTGAGAATGTTTACTACAACCTTATCTCCATGCATGGCACTGTTCATATTTTCAGCAGCAACAAATACGTCTTCCCCGGGTCTTTCCTTTGATATCACAAAGCCGAAGCCTTTTTCATTACCCTCTAGTATCCCCACTGCAAGATATTCGTTATTCAAAAGACCGTACCTATCATTACGTGCTTTCAGTATTGATCCTTCCTTTTCCATACCTTCAAGAGCTTTGAAAAATTCCTTCTGATCCTTCTTGTCGATCTTAAAGGCTATAGCTAGCTCCTCCTTAAGCATGGGCTTATATTTTGGCTGCTCCATAAACTCAATGATCGTTTCTCTCATAGTCATACCTTATCTCTCCTTCCATCATAATCATTATGTACCCTTCGAGGGCAAAAAAAATGTAAGACAGTGAAAATATCTTACATTTTACCAGCCTTTGAGCCGAATTGAGTCCTGGCAAAGAGATTCGAGTCAAAGGTGTACATATTCTTTTCTTTTTCCTTATGACAAGTCAGACTAATTTCAATCATCCTATCTATCAAGGTTTTAAAATCATAGCCTTTGCCTTCCCATAGATAAAATGCCAGTGATCCCGGAAGCGTGTTTATCTCGTTTACGTATATTGATCCATCTACTGCAATAAGAAAGTCGATCCTTGCATTTCCACGTCCATCTATAGCCATGAATGATCTCTTTGCAAGATCTTCAATTCTCAGTCTCATATCCTCGGGTATTTCTGCCGGGATAGCTCTTTTAGAGTCCTTTCCTTTTTCTGATTTTCCGCCTCGGATGTACTTATCATCAAAGGATAAAAGCTCTGTCCAGCCGATAGGCTCTTCGCAAAGGGATGCCTCTACATGGTCGTCATAACCTAGAACAGCGCAGTTGATTTCTCTGGGATTCTCAACAGCCTTTTCGATTATGAGCTTTCTGTCGTAGCTGGCTGCTATCTCCAATGCCAGTTCAAGCATATCCCTGTTCTTTGCTTTTGATATCCCGATGCTCGAGCCCAGATTTGCCGGCTTAACAAACACAGGATAACCGAGTTTTTTCTCGATCTCCTCGATCACATGAGTTTTATCTGATGACCATTGGGACCTGTAGTACCAAAGAAAGTCAACTACAGGAAGACCATTTGCCTTATATACGTCCTTCATAAGTATTTTATCCATACCAACTGCTGATGCGAGTACCCCTGCTCCTGCATAGGGCAAGTTCAACAGCTCAAGTAGTCCTTGAGCACTTCCGTCTTCACCGTTTGTTCCATGAAATGCTGGAAAGAATATATCAACCTTATCAAGTATCTTCTTCCCAAATATCCCTGTTTCGTCTGGATGAAGATAAAGGCTGCCATCTCCATGTATGCCTGAAAGCATGACCCTCTTCGTGTCCTTCAGATTGTTTTCCTTAAAGGATTTAAATTCGAGAAGACTCTTTCCTGTAAGCCATCTGCCATCTTTATCTACGTAAATAGGGATCGGTTCATATTTGGTTTTGTCAATATTTTCAATGATTTGCATAGCTGTTATCACTGAAACCTCGTGTTCCACACTTCTACCACCAAATAGTACTCCTACTTTTTTCATGGATTTACCTCCTTATTCACTGTAATTATCAGGTAAGTCGTTTTCGAAAAGAACAACATCACCAGGCTTAGAAATTTTACCCAATTGTACCGTGGCTTCACTTAGATTATTTACAACCATTATATTGTCTCTATTGAAATTACTCTCCATTAAGCCTTCAAATATTGGTCTAGTACGCTTCTCTCCAACCAGTATGGCATAATCACATACCTTGCCGATATTTACCCCAAACTCCCTATTGGCTTCCTCTTCCATATCTCCAAGCTCTATCATCCCAGGAGTTACTATTATCTTTTTGCCATCCTTAAACTGGCCTAGAACGTCAAGAGCTGCTTTTGTACCTATTGGGTTTGAGTTAAATGCATCGTCAATAATTATTACACCATTAGGAGCCTTGATAAGATTCAGTCTATGCTCTACAGGCTCTACCTTGGATATTCCTCGAGCTATCTCTTCAAAGGAAAGTCCCAGTATTTTCGCTGCACAAGCTCCAGCAAGAAGATTATAGATATTGTGCTTGCCCAACAGCTTAGTTGTGCATCTTATTTCGTTGCCCGCTTTGTCCTTAAGCGTAAAGGTCGAGCCTTCCTCTGTGACCTGGATATCCTCAGCATAAATGTCCAGTTTTTCAGTGTTTTCAAATCCATAAAGAAGCTTTTCCTTGAAGGTCTTATCAGCTAGCTTCCTAATATGCTCATTGTCATAGTTAAAAACAGCTACCCCATCTGTTGGAAGCTCCTCAATGAGCTCATATTTAGTCTTCATTATGTTGTCTATGTTCTTGAAGGTTTCGATATGAACAGGACCAATTGAGGTAAGTATACCTATTTTGGGTTGAGCCAGCTCAGCCAGTTCCCTGATCTCACCAATGACCTTAGCTCCCATTTCTGCTACGAATACCTCATGTTGATTAGTCAGTTCATTATTTATGACCTTAGAAAGTCCCATTGGAGTATTATAGGATTCAGGCGTGTTGAGAACCTTGAATCTTTCAGAAAGTATAGTTCCTACAATAAACTTGGTACTGGTTTTTCCAAAGCTTCCTGTAATACCTACTACCCTGAGATCATCACGCGACTTTATCTTCCTTTGTGCAGATGTATAGAATCCCAAGTTTATTCTATTTTCTACAGGCTTCATCAATATCGTGGACCATGCAAGTATAAGAGGCTGAAAATAGTATACAGCACCAAGCGATAAAACAGCCATTAAAACCGTTGCAATGATATTCCCTGTAATAGACCCTAAAAGGAAAACCGGAAGTGAATATATCAAAACAGAAATCAGAGCATTAGCTCTAAATAGCCTTGTTGCTCTTTGAGTCATTACAAGTGGCTTTTTGATTGGCTGAGCTTCCTTAATGAAGCTATAAGCCTTTTTCTTATTACTGCCCAGCCATTTAAAGTAGTGTTCGGGATCATAGCCTTCGAGCTGTACCATATGAAGAGACTCTTTCGTTCTCTTTGATGCCAGGAGCATAAATACCGCTCCAACAGCCAATATTATCATTATTATTTGAATTTCCATTATATTCCTCCAGAGTCATCTTCACCTGATTTACTCTCTCCTTCACTAAAAAAAGATTTGAGCACCAAGGAAAACCTGTTATATTCATCAATATAAGAGAAATGGCCTGCACCCTCAAACACAACAAGACCACTGCCCTTTATCTCCCGTTCCATTATTTTCGCTTGATAAAGCGGAGTTGCATCGTCCTTATCTCCCCAAATAAGCAAAGTAGGAGCCTTTATATCCTTCAAGATTGGCTTGAGATTTTCATTCACTACCCTTACAAGTATCTTTCGCATAACTCCGGATGAATTTTGATAATCATCCGAGCCAAATTTCTTGTAAAGACTTTCCATTCTTTCAGGCTCGTCCTGCCAAAAGAACATTAGTTTCCAAAGCTGCTTCATTATCTTGAAGCTTTTTACCTTTAAGTGGTACTTTAATGTTCGTCTTGGGATCAATCCTGCGCTGTCGATCAGTACGACCTTTTCTACTAGCTCAGGATACCTTGTGGCAAGTATTATTGAAAGCTTGCCACCAAAGGAATGTCCAATCAGAGACAGCTTTTCCAAGTCAAGCATATCAATAAGCTGTTTAAGAATGTCTGCATAGTGAAAGGATCCAAAGACCTCCTTTGGAGCTTCAGAATCTCCAAAGCCAGGTAAATCGACAGCAATCACCTTATGGGTACCTGACAGGATGCTTATAATAGGTCTTATAGCTGAAATGCTTGCTCCCCAGCCGTGAAGCACCAATACTGGCTCGCCAGAGCCTTCAATTATATAATTGATTTCAATACCTTCGATATTAACCCTCAAATACGATCCTACTCCTATCGATACTTTTTATGTGTCACCTTAGGATTATACCATATCAGACCTCTTTTATACAGTAGGAAGAGTGTATAAAAAAATCCCTCTTTCGAGGGATTTTTGTCTAGAATAGCTTGCCTCCGTAGGTAACGAATACCTGAGCGAATACTAGTGCTACTATAGTCATTAGCTTGATCAGTATGTTCATGGATGGTCCTGAGGTATCCTTGAATGGATCTCCTACAGTGTCTCCGGTAACAGCAGCCTTATGTGCCTCAGAGCCCTTTCCACCATGATTGCCTTCTTCTATATATTTCTTAGCATTATCCCAAGCACCGCCTGCATTGGACATGAATATCGCCATAAGAACTCCTGTTACAAGAGCTCCTGCAAGGAGTCCGCCCAGTGCCTCTGCTCCTAGTATCAGTCCTATTGCTACCGGTACTACTACAGCAAGCATACCTGGAACTATCATTTCCTTTAGCGCTGCCTTTGTACTTATATCTACACAGGTTGCATACTCTGGAGTAGTGGTTCCTTCCATGATCCCTGGAATTTCCCTAAACTGTCTTCTTACTTCCTCTATCATCTTAAATGCTGCTTTACCAACAGCGTCCATAGTCAGTGCGCCAAATAGGAATGGAAGCATACCGCCTATTAATAGACCTGCTATAACTGTCGGTTTTGTAACGTCTATTGCTGTAAGCTTAACTGCTTGAGTATAGGATGCAAATAGAGCAAGTGCAGTAAGAGCTGCTGAGCCTATCGCAAATCCCTTACCAATAGCTGCGGTAGTGTTTCCTACTGAGTCAAGCTTGTCAGTGATTTTTCTAACTTCCTTTGGAAGATGGCACATTTCTGCAATTCCACCTGCATTATCTGCGATTGGTCCATAGGCATCAACTGCGATGGTCATACCTGCAGTTGAAAGCATACCTACTGCAGCCAGTGCTATACCATAAAGTCCCTTTGCTGGCTCAACATTGCCGCCTGCTACATAATAAGCAACCAGAATGCCGATAGCAATTACAATTATTGGGGCTGCTGTAGACATCATACCTACAGATAGTCCGCCGATAATGTTAGTAGATGCTCCGGTTTCAGATTCCTTTGCTATCCTTTTTACAGGACTGTAGTCAGCTGAAGTAAACATCTCAGTGATTTTTGCTATGGCAAGTCCTACGACAAGTCCAGCCATTATAGCAACGAATGGTGCAAAAGCTCCCAGTATTGCCTGGCTTAGAAATGCAGCTGCTGCCATTGTTATTAATGAGCTGACAAGTGTGCCTTTGTTCAATGATTTTTGAGGGTCCGCATCACCTTTAACAAAAAATGCTCCGATGATTGAAGCTAAAATACCAACTGAAGCCAGAGCAAGAGCGAATAGTACTCCTTCCTCTCCGAATGCAACCAATCCAAGAGTGATAGCTGATATTATTGCACCAACGTAAGACTCAAAAAGGTCAGCACCCATTCCTGCTACGTCACCAACGTTATCTCCTACATTATCGGCAATAACAGCAGGATTTCTTGGGTCATCCTCAGGAATTCCAGCCTCGACCTTACCAACAAGGTCTGCTCCTACGTCTGCGGCCTTAGTGTAAATACCACCACCAACTCTGGCGAAAAGAGCTATCGATGAAGCTCCCAGTCCAAAGCCTGTAATTATCGCCGGATCTTTGAAAATAATATAGGATATCCCTACTCCTATGATTCCAAGACCAACTACGCTCATTCCCATAACTGCTCCGCCTGAGAATGCTACGTTGAGCGCTTTAGTCATTCCGCTTTCCATTGCTGCATTAGCCGTTCTAACGTTTGCCTTAGTTGCAACCTTCATTCCGAAGTACCCAGCAAGTATCGAGAATGCAGCTCCAAATAAGAAGGTTATAGCTGTAGTAATATTGATCAATAATGCCAGTACTACAAATAATAAAGCAATAAAGATTGCCAGAGACTTATATTGTCTTGACAAGAATGCCATAGCCCCTTCCTGGATGTAGGTTGAAATTTCCTTCATTCGGTCGTTGCCAGGGCTAACTTTGTTGATGATTGATGCTTTGTAGAATGCAAACAACAAAGCAACCACTCCAGCTAATGGAGCGGCGATCAAAATAAAATTCATTTTACCTTCCTCCTTAAAATGCTGCCAGTGCTATAGCAGAAATTATAAACACTATTGACGAAGCAATAGTTACCTTCCTCAACATAGCTTGTCTGCTTGTTCCAATGCTCTTGCCGAACATAGAATCAGCAGATCCGCCACCCATGGCTCCAAGGCCTTCTGACTTGCTTTCCTGCATGACGATGCTGACTATCATGGTGATGCTGGCTACCAGCATTAAGACTGAAAACAAAGTTGACATTCCTACACCCCCTGTATCCTAAATAATTATCTATCCAAGTCTATAACATTAACATTTTAACATAGCCCAATATTAAAAGCAACGGCAAAAGTCATTTGGTATCAATCCCTTTTATCCTCTTACAATTTGGACAAACGCCTCTGATCTCAAGGTTATGTCCTAGAATTTCATATCCAGTAGCCTTCCTGAGTTTTTTTTCATAATCTCCTAAAGGACACCCCTTCACAGGTATTATCTCATTGCATACTATGCAGATAATATGATGCCTGTGCTCACGATGGTTAAGTTCATAGGTTGCTTTGCCCTCAAGATTAAGATTGGTTTTGATCAGAATACCTTTTTGCGTGAATACATCCAGGATCCTATATACTGTTGAGAGATTCGCTGGCCCTGCCTCCCCCTCCACTATTGCCAGGTAGATGTCCTCAGCAGTCATTGGTGAGTCAGAGTCTGACAATAGCTGCAATATCGCCAATCTTTGCCTGGTAACTTTTATACCATTTTCTTTAAGTAATAATACTACTTCATCCTGCTTCATGTTCTCCTCCTAAGGCCTTAATAAAGGCTTCAACGAAAAAAATATTACAAAAATTATTGCATTTACCATTACTATACTTGCACCAGATGGAAAATTGAAAACGTAGGATCCAAGTACACCAACTACAACAGCCACAACAGACACAGCCGAAGAGATCAAAATAGTGGATTTAAAGCTCCTTGATACCTGCAAAGCTGTCACCGTAGGAAAAACGATCATACTTGAGATCAGCATCGTTCCCACAACTCTGATGCCCAGTACTATTGTAATAGACGCTAAGGTCGCTATAAGGTAATTCATAAGCTTGGTCTTTATACCAATAACGCTTGCAAATTCTTCATCATGAGTTACCGCAAATAAATCGTTATAAAAGAATGCTACTAATGCTATAACAAAACCAGCTAAAGCAACAGAAAGATACATGTCCGAGTCTTTGATCGCTAGAATGCTTCCAAAGAGGTAGCTGAACAGGTCAACGTTGAAGCCTCCTGCCACACTTGATATCATAACGCCAAAAGCCACGGAAAATGAAGAAACAAGTCCAATGGCTGCATCTCCGTGCAAGCCAGCTTTCTCATTAAGCTGCATAATAAATATTGATGCTAGCACTACTATGGGTATGGAAACCAGTAGTGGGGACGCACCCAGAAAAATGGCTAACGCAACAGTCGCAAAGCTGACGTGAGCAAGACCATCCCCAATCATCGAATACTTTTTTAAAACGAGAAAAATACCCAGCAATGCACTGCTTAATGCAATAAGGATACCAACTATCATTGCTCTTTGCATAAAGCTGTATTCAAGTGCTTCTCTAATTAGTTCAAATATTTCAGTCATTCTTACACCTCTTAGTGGATATGGTCATACTCCGGGAATTCACCGGCTGACCCAAAATATTCTACCTCTCTGTCAAGCAGCATGATCTTACTGGCGCATCTTCTTATTGAGCTTATATCATGAGAAACCAGCAATATACTGGTACCTTCATTTAAATTGATGTCTTTGATAAGTCTGAAAAAATCACTTCTGACCTTCGGATCTAAAGCACTTGTAGGCTCATCGAGTATCAATAGTCTTGGTCTGTTCACCATAGCTCTGGCGAGGAGCACTCTTTGTTGCTGTCCTCCCGAGAGGTCCCCGATTTTCTTATGCTTTAGGCTGTAAATATCAAGCCTGTTTAGAATCTCATCGATTTTTTTATGATCATCCCTGCTTATCCTTCTTGGAAAGCTCTTTGAACCCATCAGACCAACCCCGATAACCTCATGCACCTCTGCAGGGAATAGTGTATTCCCTGTTACAGCAACCTGTGGAAGGTAACCAATCGTTCCTTTACCATTATTTGTTGAGTAAATGACTATCTCTCCCTTTGTTGTCTGGATCAATCCAAGCAATGCTTTGACCAGTGTGGTCTTACCTGATCCATTAGCACCTACTAAACCAATGTAGTCCCCTTCATTGATGTCAAATGAAATATTATGCAAAACCTCCTGCTGACCATAGCTGACGCTAAGGTTTTTAATCTCCATTATCTTATTCATCATATCCCAACCCAATTTTTAGATTTTCCAGATTATCATACATAAAATCAAGGTAGCTTTTACCTGAATTCAAATCCTCAATTGATACGTTATGGACTCCATGTAGAAGCAGCATCTGGATCCCCGTTTCCTCTGAGATCACACGAGCTACCTTAGGATCTGCAAGCTCCTCAAAAAATATCGCTCTTGCACCAGTGCTTTTTATAGTCTCCATCAGACTTGCTATGCTTTTAGGACTCGGTTCTGCGTTTGGAGAAAATCCTTCATAAGGCGACATATGCTCAAGACCGTATCTATGTGCAAAGTATCCGAATGCAAAATGCCCTCCTGAGAGTATCGTCTTTGAGCTTGAGCCTTCTACTACTTCCTTTATATCCTTGTCAAGCTTAAGCAGGCTCTCCTTAAGAAGCTTTGAATTGCCGCTATAGTATTCTTCATTGTCTGGATCGATACTTACCATAGCCTGAAGTATCTCATCGATCATTATAATAGCCATATTGGGATCCGTCCAGTAGTGGGGATCAACTCCACGCTCCTCGTTTTCATGACCATCTGCCGTACCTTCATTTTCATGTCCGTGATCGTCCATTTCAAGCATTGGTATTCCTCTAGATAAGTCTAATACGAAGACCCCTTCGTTCTTTAGATTTTCGACGATGTTTCCAGCCCATGGCTCCATATCATCTCCAGTATAAAGGAAAATATCTGTCCTTGATAATGACACTATTTCTTGAGGCGTCGGTTCAAATGAGTGAGCCTCCATCCCAGGTGGTAAAACTAGACTAACATCGGCCTTTTCACCACCAATAATCCTGGCAAAGTCGAATTGTGGATATAATGTTGCCGAGATCATAATGGTTTCATCCTTAACACCTCCGGGTCCAGCAGGCTTATCTTTCTCAACGATATTCCCGGAGCATCCT
>CAZHLQ010000336.1:0-1587 GCA_964533235.1 uncultured Gudongella sp.
GCGTGGAGGTGGGCGTGTTCATCTCCAGGTCAATGACGGCCTGGCGCTCCAAGCGGTTGACCTCGCGGCCCAGGTCCTCCACAGTCTTTTCCATCTTTTCATAGGTTAGCGCGTCCTCAGCGGCAATGGTGCCATCCGGCAGGCGCTTGGCTTCCAGGAAGGCCTTGGCGGCATCCCAGGCCTGGGCACGCTTCTCGCGCAGGGTAACGATTTGATTCATGGTTTCCTCCTTACTTTAAAAGCGACAGCCTTTTTTCAAGGTCTGCCGCTTTGATCCGGGGCTCAGGTTGGGGGAGTGGCTCAGGGACCACTGGCTGCTTGGGTTCAGGGCTTGGAGCAGCTTGTATCTGCGGGCCGTTGTACAGGCCGCGGGCCAGCAGCTTGGTGAGCAGGGAGTTGGTGACAGCACGCCTGGAGTACACAAAGGCCTCAGGGCTGTGTTTCTGGTCGCTCTGTGGCAGGAACATGATCTCGTCACAGAAGCCATACTCCCGGGCCTTGTTCGCGTTCATCCAGGTCTCAGCATCCATGAGCTGGGAGAGGCGCTCGCGCTTCATGCCTGTTTTGATCTCATAGGCGTTGATGATGCTCTCCTTGACCTCATCCAACAGGTGCATGGCCTTCTTCATTTCCTCGCTGTCGCCCATGGCAAAGGTCAAAGGGTTGTGGATCATCATGAGGCTGGCAGGAGACATGAGCACGCGGCTGCCGGCCATGGCGATGACCGAGGCTGCAGAGGCGGCCAGGCCGTCCACCTTGACGGTGACATCGTCTGGGTAGTCCATGAGCATGTTGTAAATCTGTGCGGCTGCCACACAGTCCCCGCCCGGGGAGTTAATCCAGACGGTGATGGGACCCTTCTGGGCCATGAGGTCTGCCTTGAAAGCAGCAGGCGTGACCTCGTCATCAAACCAGCTGGTTTCTGAGATCACGCCCTCCAGGTGCAGGGTGCGGGTTTCATCTTCGTTTCGAACCCAGTTCCAGAACTTGTTCACTGTTGTTTTCCTCCGCTTGCGCCATGGCGCTTGTAATGGGGATCATGTTGCCGTTGACCAGGTAGGCGTTGCCGCCCTCTGTGTCGGGGATGGGGTTCATGCTTTCCAGTTCCCGGATGTCATTTGCGCTCATCCAGCCATTCTGGCGGGCAATCGCATAGCCTTCCATGCGCTCCTTGTAGGCGCCGCGCAGCAGGCCGTCCATGTTGAAGCGCACATAGTAGTGGCTCTTCTCGCTCTCTGAGAGCAAGGCGCGGTTCATGCTTTGCTCAATGCGAACCAGCCAGGGGCGAATGGTGTGCATGCCAAAGGAGATCGACTGGTGCTCGATGTTGGAGAAGGTAGCGTGCTCCAGGTCACCCACCAGGTGCGGGGGCACGCGAAAGATGCGACAGATCTCTGAGACCTGAAACTTCCGGGTCTCCAGGAACTGCGCCTCGTTGTTGGGCATGGAGATGCGCTCAAACTTCATGCCCTCTTCCAGGATCGCGACACGGCCGGAGTTTGAGGAGCCGCCATAGGCAGCGTTCCAGCTCTGGCGAAGCGCGCCTGGGTTCTTGACCGTGTTGGGGTGGGTGAGTACCCCAGAGGG
>CAZHLQ010000337.1:0-2271 GCA_964533235.1 uncultured Gudongella sp.
TGTCAATCGTCAATCGTCAATTGTCAATTTAATAAACCGCTGTACCATACTCCTTGTACTTCTCATTTTTCCCGGTTGCGACTCCAAAGAACATGTCTCGGAGCTTTTTGCAAACCTCGCCTTCCTTGCCTGTGCCTACCTTCCTATTATCGACCTCGACAACTGCAGTGACCTCCATTGCGGTCCCGCTGAAGAAAACCTCCTGGGCATTATAAAGCTCGGTTCTTGATACGCTTCTTTCAACTACCTCCATACCAAGCTCCTCACGGGCAAGAGTCATAACAGTATCCCTTGTTATACCCTCCAATATGTCGTCTGAAAGAGGTGGAGTAACAAGCTTGCCCTTCTTTACAAGGAAAATATTTTCTCCAGGTCCTTCGCAGACCTTACCATCCTGAGTTAGGAATATTGCCTCGTCATAGCCGTTCTGTAATACCTCAAGCGATGCAAGGGCTGAGTTTAAGTAGCCTCCTGTTGCCTTGGTTCTAGGTGGTATCATGTTATCTGTTATCCTTCTCCAGCTCGAAACTGCAACCCTAAGCTCTGTTTTCCCTGAATAGCTTCCTAATGGCTGACAGTAGATCACAAGTCTGTTGTCGTCATCCTTAAGAGTTGGCGTCAGATTGTTTGAGCCTTTATATACTACTGGTCTTATGTATGTAGTAGTTTTAAAACCGTTCTTTCTTAACAGCTCTACTGTGAAATCACACAGCTCCTGAGCAGTGTATGGGATCTCCATATACAGAGCCTTGCAGGACTCAAGCAGTCTCTCATAATGCTCTTTAAGTCTGAATCCGTAGAGCTGCTGTCCCTCCTCATCCCAGTATGCTCTTATGCCCTCAAAGCACCCAAGTCCATAGTTGAATGCCTTACACCTGATGCTTATACTTACTTCCTCCTCAGGAACTATATTGCCCTGATAAAATACCCAGCTTGTCATATTTACTCTCTCCCTTCCTCATATAGCATTTCATTTATTGCCTTTCCTGCAGGAACGATGGGATAAACCCACTGGTCCATCGAAAATTTACACTCTATTATAACTGGTCTTCTTCTTTCCTCTGCCCATCGTAATGCCATCTCTAGCTCATCATGGTCTATTGCTCTCTTTCCCTCTATCCCGTAGGCAGCCCCAAGAGCTATGAAATCGACCTCTTCTCCAAGGTCTGTCTCTGAAAAATTGTCGTTACAGAACATCCCCTGCCATTGCCTTACCATTCCAAGAGTGTTGTTGTTGAACAGAAGTATTGTAATAGGCAGACAATACTTGGATACAGTTCCAAGCTCATTGCAGTTCATCCTGAAGCTCCCGTCCCCTGTTACTAACACAACTCGCTTTTCAGGGTTGGCTATCTGCGCTCCTATAGCAGCACCCAGGCCGTAGCCCATCGTACCTAAACCACCTGAGGATAGCCATGTCCTGGGCTTTTGAAATCTCCAGTGCTGAGCAGTCCACATCTGGTGCTGACCTACATCTGTAACAACTATTGCGTCCTTGAGGTGTTCATTGGAATGCTTGAGAGCACTTACAGCACTCCATACCCCATCGAAGGGTTCCTTTTCTTCCTTTAACTTAAGTATATCATTGTGCCAAGGAGTTCTGTCTTTTTTTTCTACTAAAGCTGTGATAGTAGAGAGCATTTCCTTCATATCTCCTACTGCGAATCCATCCACTGCTTTATTCTTTCCTATCTCTGCTCCATCTATATCCAGGTGGATCACTCTAGCCTTTGGACCAAAGGCCTCTGCCTTGCCTATTACCCGGTCGCTGAACCTGGCTCCTATGGCTAGTATAAGATCTGCATGGCAAACTGCCAGATTTGTCTCCCTGAACCCATGCATCCCGACAAGACCAAGGGATAGCCTGTGATCTCTTGGAAATCCACCAAGTCCCATAAGGCTGTTAGCTACCGGGATATCATTCTTTTGGGCAAGCTCCAGCAGCTCCCTGGAAGCTCCAGAGGATACGACTCCACCACCGCTATAGATAACGGGTTTTAGGGCGCTATCTATCATCCTGGCTATTTGAAGAAAGTCCCCTTCAGTATGTGCGTCTCTCCATTCAATATCATCCTCGATGGTCATATAGTCAGTCTCAGTCATCATCATATCCTTAGGGATATCGACTAGAACCGGTCCCTTTCTTCCTGAGTTAGCTATTCTGAAGGCTTCGTGGATAGTTGAAGCTATTTCATCCACTTCCTTTATTTGATAGTTGTGCTTGGTTATGGACATTGTTATGGCTGTAATGTCGACTTCCTGGAAGGAATC
>CAZHLQ010000338.1:0-2043 GCA_964533235.1 uncultured Gudongella sp.
GCGCCGATAAGAAAATCACGATCCTCTGCGCCAGGCATGGCCCGTTCTCTCAGACGCCGACCATGCACGCAAACGGGAACGGGTGCCCGAAGTGTGCGAACGAAGAAACCGGCGAGCGCAACTCAACAGGAACGGCGGCGCTGATTGAAGCCTTCCGACAAACACATGGCGACCGCTACGACTACAGCCGCGTCAAGTCCACCCGGGCCAGCCAGAAGGCCGAGATTGTTTGCCGCAAGCACGGGCCGTTCAAGCAGCTTGCAGCCGACCACATGCAAGGCCGGGGATGCCGTCGGTGCTACGCCGAAACCATCGGCGACCGTGACCGCAAGCCACACAGCACACTCATCGCGCAACTCATCGAAGTGCATGGCGAGCGCTACGACTACTCGCTCGTTGAGTACAAGGGGAACAAGCAGCGCATCAAGATCTTGTGCCCGGACCACGGAGAGTTCGAGCAGATCGCCAGCGATCACTTGAACGGCAGCGTCTGCCCGAAATGCGTGAATATGCGCGACCCGAAGGCGAACCGAGAGATTTACGACTTCATCCTCTCGCTTGGCGTTGAGCCTGTCCGCGAGTACCAGCCTTTTGACGACAGGCGAGCGATTGACGTGTATGTGCCTTCTTGCCGAGTCGGCATTGAGCACAACGGGCTGGTGTGGCACTCGGAGAAGTTTCACCCAAAGCCGAGAACGCACCTCATTAAAAAGCATCGTGACGCCAACGCTGCGGGGATTCGGCTGATCAACATCATGAGCGACGAGTGGATGTTTCGTCGTGACGCCTGCGAGTCCATGCTGCGGCATGCGCTTGGCAAGAGCGCGAACGTGCATGGTCGGCAATGCACGTTTACGCTCCTTGGCAGCGCGGATCTACGCGCTCGCGCCCTGCTCGACCAGCATCACATCCAGGGCGCAGCCAACTGCAGTTTTTATGGCGCACTCGAGCACAACGGCGAACTCGTGATGGTGGCTGCGTTTCGCGTGCTGCGCTCGCACCGCACGAACACAGACGCTACCCGGTGGGAGCTTGCGCGCATGGCGTCATCCGTCCATGTGCGGGGCGGCGCATCCAAGATCATGCGCAACGTGCTCAAGCACAGGCCGGACATTCGCCACGTCACGACCTACTACGACCACCGACTATTCAACGGCGGCGCAGTGTATGAACACATGGGCTTCACCAAAACGCAGGAGTACGGCCCTGATTATCACTACGTCGTCGGCCTGCACCGCAAGCACAAGAGCCTTTTCCAGAAAGCCCGCATCGCCAAGCAGTTCGGCATAGACATGGACGGCAAAACAGAGCGTGACGCCATGATAGAGCTCGGCTACTTCAGGATTTGGGACTGCGGGAGGTCTCGATACGAACTGATCGTTGAATAGAAAAAGGGGGCCGAAGCCCCCTTTCTTCTTTCCGCGATTAGGTCAGCGATACGACAGAATCAAAGACCATCACGCCGTGGTCCTTAACGTGGGTGCCGCCCAGGTTGAAGCGCAGCTTGGCCTTGCCGCCCATGCAGTCGCCGCCGACTTCCATCGCGCGCCCGAAGTTGTACGGGTTCTCAAGCCAGTCGAAGTGGTAGTCGCTGCCCTTGTTCTTGCCGTAGGCGTTGCCGAGCGCCTGCGCGCCGAGCAGGATCGCGCGATCCACGGCAAAGCCAGCGGTGATGCCGGCCGGCAAGGGGGTGGGGGTGCCGGTGCCGGTAGCCTTTTGGGCGGCCAGGACAGAGGTGAGCGAGCTGCCGGTGCCGTGACGGATGGCGCGGTTGAGCTTCTTCACGAGGATGCCGTTCCACATGCCGACTTCGCCCTTGAACAGCGGGTGCTTGGAGCCGTAGGAGGCGCGGTTCCATGCGTTCTGCTGGAAGGAGCGGATGTCGTTGGTGGTGGCTTTGAGCAGGTGCGAGTACTGGCGCGGCGACACGTACAGCACCCACATCGGCTCGTCGGCAGCGGCCGGGTCGTCGGCGATCTTGACCGGCTGCAGCGGGAATGCCATCTCGTCCAGCATGGTGCGCATGTTGTCGATGGACTCGAG
>CAZHLQ010000339.1:0-1644 GCA_964533235.1 uncultured Gudongella sp.
GTAATGCATTATTTACAGGGAGGTGTATCATGAATATTGGAGAAAAAATAAAAGCACTCCGAGTCAAGAAGAATCTTACTCAGGAGGAACTTGCTGATAGGTGTGAGTTGACCAAAGGTTTTATATCACAGGTAGAAAGAGATCTGACTTCTCCTTCAATTGCTACACTGATGGACATACTTGAGGGTCTTGGAACCAATCTGAAAGATTTCTTCAATGAGGCAACTGAGGAAAAGATAGTATTCCGCAAAGAAGATGCCTTTGAAACGGTAAATGAAGAGTTGAAATACACTTTGAAATGGATAATCCCGAATGCCCAGAAGAACCTGATGGAGCCTATCTTAATTAATCTTGATCAGGGGGGTAGGACAAAGGAAGATTATCCCCACGAGGGCGAAGAGTTTGGCTATGTCCTCCAGGGTACCATTTTTGTAAACCTGGGGTCAGAAAAGCATAAGGTAAAGAAGGGTGAAAGCTTCTACTATAAGACTAACAGCGATCATTCAATCTCAAATGCTGGAAAGACAGAAGCATCTTTTATTTGGGTGAGTACACCGCCTAATTTTTAGTAAGGAAGGGATAAAATGTCGAAAGTACATGCTATAGATTTGATGGAGATTTCCAAGGATTTTGGAGACACAACTGTTCTGGAGAATCTAAACTTATATATTCGCCAAAATGAGTTCCTTACTCTACTTGGGCCAAGTGGATGTGGCAAGACAACCACTCTCAGGATCATTGGAGGATTCGAAGCTCCAACTACTGGTAAGGTGATTTTTGAAGGTAAGGATATAACTAAACAGCCTCCCTATTTGAGACAAATCAACACGGTTTTTCAAAAATATGCTCTGTTTCCACATTTGAATGTCTTTGAAAACATTGCTTTTGGACTACGAATAAAAAAACTTTCAAAGGAGGAGATATCCTCTAGAGTCGCAGAGATGCTTAGACTGGTAAATCTTTCAGGATTCGAGAAGAGAGATATTGATTCCTTAAGCGGAGGTCAACAACAAAGGATCGCTATAGCCAGAGCTCTTGTAAATGAGCCTAAGGTCCTGCTGCTGGATGAGCCCTTAGGAGCTCTTGATCTTAAGCTTAGGAAAGAAATGCAAATGGAGCTAAAAAAGATTCAAAAGAGTGTTGGGATCACATTTGTTTATGTAACCCACGACCAGGAAGAGGCACTTACTATGTCTGATACTATTGTTGTTATGGACAAAGGAAGGATACAGCAAATTGGTACACCTACTGATATATACAACGAACCCAAGAATAGATTTGTTGCCAAGTTTATCGGAGAGAGCAATATTATTGAAGGGTTGATGTTGGAAGACTACAAAGTAGAATTCGCAGGTAATGTCTTCCCTTGCGTAGATAAAGGCTTTGGAAAGAACGAATCGGTGGATATTGTAATCAGACCGGAAGACCTTGATATAGTCCCTACCGATGAGGGACAGATCACTGGCAGAGTTATTAATGTGACATTTAAAGGCGTTCATTACGAAATGGAGGTACAAAGTGGCGATTATATTTGGACGATCCATTCCACAATAATGAAGGATGTCGACACAGAAATTGGGATGATGGTCATCCCCGACAACATCCACATCATGAAGAGGAGTGATGTCGATGAGGATTAGAAAT
>CAZHLQ010000340.1:0-2810 GCA_964533235.1 uncultured Gudongella sp.
TCAAAGAGCAGCTTCATTGGGATAACGATGATATGAGCTCAGATTTACCTTATTGTGAGGAAGAATAACATGACAGATGTCGTTGCAACTTATTATTTCAGACCAAAAGAAGGAGTAAGTCCTGACTGGGCAGCCAGGGCGATAGCAGAAGAACAGACCACAGGAACATGGACAGAAATTTCAACACGGCAGAATTATGTCAGATACCTTGACGGCCGTATCGGGGATATTATTCCGACCGGACAAGGATACACCTGTTCTATCACCTATCCTTCAGAAATATTTGAACCTGGCAATATGGCAGGTATATTTGCTGGAATTGCAGGAAATATTGATAGTATGAAGATGATTAAAGCATTTAGGTTACTTGATGTGAGATTTCCTAAAAGTCTTGTTCAAAGCTTTCCTGGGCCACAGTTTGGTATTGATGGAGTTCGTGAGTTTATGCAGATAGAGAGAGGACCTTTGCTTTGTACAGTCCCTAAGCCAAAGATAGGGAGAACTGCAAAAGAGCAGGCATATCTTGCTAAAATACTTTTTACTGCTGCAAATGGAGAGTTTCAGGGTATTAAGGATGATGAAAATCTTACAAGTTTGTATTTTAACAAATTTGAAGATAGATGTAAGCTTGTACATGAAGTACAAAGAGATGTTGAGCAGAAAAGCGGGAAGAGAAAGATGTATTTGTGTAATGTTACACACTCTGATATAGATGTAATGCTTGATAGGGCTGATATGATTAAGGAAAATGGAGGAAGATGGATGATGATGGATGTTATAGTTACTGGTTTTGCTGCTGTTCAAACTATGAGAAAGCATAATCCTGGGTTGGCAATACATGCACACAGGGCTATGCATGGACTGCTTGATAGGGAATCAGGGGCTGGAGTGTATGATAAAGGGGTTATTGTGGATTTTTCGATGTCTATGGTGGTTATTGCTAAAATCATGCGTCTTTTGGGCGTAGATTCGCTTCATGGTGGTGCACCAAAGGGTAAGATGGAGAACTATAATGAGCCTATGCTTATACAGCAGGCACTTCAAGAGGATATTACACCTGTAACTGATATGACACTTGGTCAGAACTGGTATGGAATGAAAGGAGTATGGCATACTGCATCAGGTGGTCTTCATCCTGGAACAATAGGGGAGTCAATAACAAGACTTGGAGAAAACCTCATTGTACAAGCGGGAGGCGGTGTACTTGGTCATCCTTGGGGGATTGAAGCAGGTGTTGAGGCTATGGTACAGGCAAGAGATATTGCAATGCAAAAAGAGGATTTAAATAAATGGATAATAGAGCATCCTGATAGTGCACTTGCAAAGGCAGCACACTATTGGGGATTTGATCCTAAATTTGTGTAATATTGTTAAAGTAGTGTAAAATACCTGTATGTCAAAGAAAGGAATAACAGCAAGAAGTCAGAACTATTCTCAATGGTATCTTGATGTAATAGAAAGGGCACAGCTGGCAGAGAATTCATCTGTAAAGGGATGTATGGTAATTAAACCGTATGGTTATGCAATATGGGAGAATATTCAAAAAAAGCTTGATAAAAGAATTAAGATAATGGGTGTTGATAATGCATACTTCCCTTTGTTTATTCCTCTTTCTTTTCTTTCAAAAGAAGCAAGTCATGTTAAGGGTTTTGCAAAAGAATGTGCTGTTGTAACACATTACAGACTTAAAGAAGCAGATGATGGCTCTGGTGTTATAGTAGATCCTGATGCGAAGTTAGAGGAGGATCTCATTGTAAGGCCTACATCAGAAACTATTATGTATGATACTTTCTCAAGATGGGTTACATCATGGAGAGATTTACCATTAAAGATAAATCAATGGGCAAATATTGTCAGATGGGAGAAGAGAACAAGACCATTTTTAAGAACTACTGAATTTCTATGGCAGGAAGGTCATACTGTTCATTCAACACATGAAGAGGCATTACATCAGGTTAATGAAGCTTTTGATATGTATAGAGAATTTGCAAAAGATGTACTTGCAATTGATGTATATGGAGGCAGGAAATCAGAATCAGAGAAATTTGCAGGTGCAGTTAATACATATGGAGTTGAAGCTTTAATGCAAGATGGAAAAGCTCTGCAACTCGGCACTTCTCATGACTTAGGACAGAATTTCTCTAAGGTATTTAATATCAAGTTTACTAACAAGGGTGGTGATATTGAGAATGCATGGCAGACGAGCTGGGGTGTGAGTACAAGAATGATTGGTGCAATAATTATGGCTCATAGTGACGATTTAGGGCTTGTTCTTCCTCCTGTAATTGCACCTATAAGTGTAGTAATCATTCCAATATATACTGCAGAAAATAAAGAGGAGGTACTTAAGGCTAGTAGGGATGTCTTAGCTACTATTCAAGCTATTGCAGGAAATGCAAAACTTGATGATAGAGAGTTTGTATCTGCTGGCTTTAAGTTTAATGAATGGGAGAAAAAAGGAGTACCGGTTAGAATAGAGATAGGGGAAAGGGATTTAAAGAAGAATGTTGTTACAATGGTTAGAAGAGATACAAATGAGAGAAGCGAAGTAAGTATTGATAGTTTAAGTACACAAATCAGCATGACTCTTAATGATATTCAAGCTACTCTATTATCAAGATCAAAGCAGAGACTGGCTGAAAATACGCATGAGATATTATCATATGATGAATTTAAGAAGCAGTTGAAGGGTAATAAAGGTTTTATTAAGGCATATTGGTGCGGTAGAAAAGAGTGTGAAGATGCTATAAAATATGAGACAAAAGCAACAACCAGATGTTTTTCAAATGAAGGGAAGGGTAAGTGTATCT
>CAZHLQ010000341.1:0-12056 GCA_964533235.1 uncultured Gudongella sp.
GCCCTTTGATAAATTTATCAGGGGTTTTTTTATGTCCTGAGTTGTTATAAACATATCTATTAAAATAGGCAGAAAAAGCTAATAACTAAATATTCTGGCATATGTAAGATGTATAAAATGTTGATAGAAACTAGTTTTGGCAATAATAAATTTAGGGACAGTAAATATTATGATAAATTGCAAACAAATTCTTCCAAATACATTGACAAATTATGGACAATGATGTACCATGGTCATATAGATAGATATTTATTGATTGATACAAGGGGTGTGAGGATAAAATGGATCGAAGAGTTGAAGTACTCAAAGCATTATCCGACAGGAACAGGCTTTTGATTCTTGACATGCTGTCCTGCGGGGAAATGTGTGCATGTGACATTATGGAAGGTTTAGAGCTTACACAACCTACTATTTCTCACCATATGAAGATCCTGGTAAGAGCAGGTCTCGTTAAGTGCAAAAAACAGGGGAAATGGATGTGCTACTCAGTCAACAAAGCAGTGGTAGATGACCTATTCGAATACATAAACTACATAACCGGACCAAAGAAAGACTGTATTTGCCATCGGAAACCAAAGGCAAGCAATCAATAATAACAAAAATTGAAGAAGAAATGAACCAGGTCCATTCTAATACTGAAATGGACCTGTTGTCTTTGTGTATTTTAAGAGTCAAATCTTATCCTGGACTTTGTCCAGTTTTTTTAAGAGAATAATTAAGTGAAAATTCCGACAAGGTGGGTATAAATATTCTGCATGAACAACTAAAAGGAGGAGGGAATATGAGATCAAAAGCTTTAATGATCGCTGCAGTTTTTGTTATGCTTCTTACGGGCTGTTCAAAACCTGAATCAATCATACCTGCGGCTGAATGGGAGGACGAGCATCCTGACGTTTATGAAACCTACATGAGAAACTCTGAAATGGAGGCAACTACCTTTGGAGGTTCAGTGCCCATTGACTACCTTGAGAAATACCCTGAGTTAAGGACATTTTATGATGGTTACGGCTTCAGCATTGAATATCTAAGAGCAAGAGGCCACACTTATGCTCTTGAGGATGTAATACATACACAAAGACCAAAAGCTGCTGCAAGCTGCTTTGCATGTAAATCAGCAGATTATCTGATGCTGCTTGAGGAGGAAGGCGTCAAGGCAAATAAGATGACCTTTGACGAGGTCACACCGATGATGCAGAATACTATAAGCTGTTATGATTGCCACAAGAACACACCAGGCGTTATTGAGGTATCCAGAAGCCACTTTTTAACAGGTATCACACACTTAGAAAAGGAATATAAGCCAACAGAACAGGTTTGTGCACAATGTCATGTTGAATACTACCAGGATCCCGAGACGAAGGAAATAGTAGTCCCCTGGCACAATGGGGTGGGGACTGATGATATGTTGGGGTACTTTGATAGCATAGGATATTCTGACTGGACACACCCCAGCACCGGAACCCAACTCTTAAAGGTTCAGCATCCCGAATTTGAAACTTATCAGACAGGTCTGCATGCAAAATTCAACCTAACCTGCGTAGATTGTCATATGCCGCAGACTCAAGGCTCAGGTTCCGAAAGCTTCAAATCACACCACTGGACGAGTCCTCTTAAGACTATAGAGAGCTCATGCCTGGGCTGCCATCAGGATGAGACGGCAGCATCGCTTACAGCTAAAGTGGAGGGAGTCCAGAAGCAGGTTGAGGATAAGATGAACGAGGGGTCAAGGGTCCTTCTCGAGTTGATCGATCTCCTAAATACTGAAACAGCCTCGCAGACTGTTTCAGATCAAGTTCTCGAGGAAGCAAGAAACAAGCATAGAATAGCACAATTTAAGTGGGATTTCGTATTTGTTGAAAACAGCGAAGGCTTCCACAACAAGGATCTGGCTATGAAGAATCTTCAGGAGGCAATCGATACTGCCAATGAAGGTATAGCTCTGCTGAAGTGATAAGAAATATAGAACTATGTTGTTTTTAAAATAAGGACTCCGTCGAGTCCTTATTTTATATGAAACTTCCCTTGACATAAAACTCAAGGTTTGTTACATTATTAAGAAAATATCGTTGACCAGGGAAATAAAAGGGGGAGTTAGATTTGGAATTTGTAGGAGAGGGTTTGACCTTTGACGACGTTCTGATCCTTCCTGGTAAATCTGAGGTTTTACCAAGGAATGTAAAGGTCGGAACACAGCTGACTAAGAGGATAAGACTAAATATACCACTTATGAGTGCCGGGATGGATACTGTAACGGAATCCAGGATGGCAATTGCTATGGCAAGAGAGGGTGGTATTGGCATAATCCACAAAAATATGTCTATTGAAAAACAGGCACTGGAGGTAGACAGGGTAAAAAGAAGTGAACACGGAATAATCACCGATCCATTCTACCTCTCAAGAGACCATATAGTAGCAGATGCATTGGAGCTTATGGAAAGATATAGAATATCCGGGGTGCCAATAGTAGATGCTTCAAATACTCTTGTCGGTATTCTTACAAATAGAGATATTAGATTTGAAAAGGACATTACCAGAAAAATCGATGAGGTAATGACCAAGGAGAATCTTAAAACAGCTCCTATAGATATAAGCATGGACGAAGCTCTCGAGATAATGAAGCATTATAAGATAGAAAAACTTCCCCTGGTTGATGACCATTTCAAACTTAGCGGGTTGATAACTATTAAGGATATTGAGAAGTCCATTGAGTTCCCAAACTCAGCCCGAGATGAGAAGGGGAGACTCCTGGCTGGAGCTGCTGTTGGAGTAACCAATGATATGATGGAGAGAGTGGCAGCCCTTGTAAAGAGCCAGGTTGACGTTATAACTGTCGATACTGCACATGGTCATTCCAAAGGAGTTCTGGAGGCAGTCGCCAAAATAAAATCAAATTATCCGGATCTTCAGGTGGTTGCAGGGAATGTTGCCACAGCTGAGGCTACAGTAGATCTTATAAAAGCAGGAGCTGACTGCGTCAAGGTAGGTATAGGACCAGGGTCTATCTGTACCACGAGAGTAGTAACAGGGATCGGAGTACCACAAATAACAGCTGTCATGAATTGCTCAAAGGCAGCTGCCGAATACGAAGTACCTGTGATTGCCGATGGAGGAGTCAAGTACTCAGGAGATATAACCAAAGCAATAGCTGCAGGAGCAAACATCGTAATGGCGGGGTCATTATTTGCCGGTACTGAAGAAAGTCCTGGCGAAGAGGTGCTTTATGAAGGCAGAAGATACAAGGAATATAGAGGCATGGGCTCAATGGGGGCTATGGACTCAGGCAGCAAGGATAGGTACTTCCAGGATGATACTAAAAAATACGTGCCAGAGGGAGTAGAGGGAAGAGTCCATTATAAAGGAAAGCTTGGTGACGTCGTATATCAACTGATTGGGGGGCTCAAATCAGGTATGGGCTATGTTGGAGCAAGGGATATTGCCGAGCTTCAGGAAAAGGCTAGAATGATAAAGATCACTGCAGCCTCACTTGTTGAAAATCATCCGCATGATATTATGATAACCAGAGAATCACCAAATTACCAAAGAGGGTAGATCCCAAGTAACAGTGAATAGTGAATAGTGAACAGACTCTAAACTAGGGTTCAGGATAGCAGAGATTAGCTAAACTGAATATTAGTTAAGGGTCTGTGGCTTTTTTTACTGCTTTTTTTACTATTCACTATTCACCAGTATCTATTCACTGCGATTCATCGCATGCAAACCTCCAACTTTATCATCAACCCCAAACCAGCTTTTGACATATGTACTTTTGTAAATATCTGGTGTAAGATAGAGCTATAAATTGAGGAATCAAGGTGATCATAAATGAGGATCGGTCTGGATGTAGGGTCAACAACGCTTAAGTGTGTGGTGCTGGATTCGGATGAAAAATTGGTCTTTCACTCTTACGAAAGACATTACTCCCAAATAAGGGAAAAGACAGTACAGCTATTGGAGGCAATAAAAAATAGATTCCCTGACCTGAAAGAGGCTTATCTATCGATATCCGGCTCTGCAGGCATGGGTCTTGCCCAAAAATTCCAAATACCCTTTGTACAAGAGGTTTATGCCACAAGGCTTTCCGTTATGAGATTAATAGACGGAGCTGATGTGGTTATTGAGCTTGGAGGAGAGGATGCAAAGATACTTTTCCTTTCCAATGGCATGGAGGTAAGGATGAATGGATCCTGTGCCGGTGGTACAGGTGCCTTTATCGATCAGATGGCCACTCTTATGGGAGTAAGCCTGACAGACATGAACCAGCTTGCGAAGGAATATGATAAGACCTACACTATTGCATCACGGTGTGGGGTTTTTGCCAAGTCGGATATTCAACCCCTATTAAATCAAGGGGCAAATAAAAGTGATATGGCAGCCAGCATCTTCCATGCTGTAGTCAATCAAACTATTGGAGGTCTTGCTCAAGGCAGGCCGATCAAAGGAACCGTTGTTTATCTGGGTGGACCGCTAACATTCTTTTCACAGCTAAGGGAAAGCTTTAATAGTACTTTAGGTGTTAATGGAGTGTGCCCTGAGAATTCACTTTACTATGTAGCTTTAGGTGCTGCATATAGCTCAGATGAAAAGAAGCTCGACCTTGATGAGCTTAAAGAGGATCTTCTTTCAAGGGAGGAAGCAGGAGGATTCAATGGGCTTAGAAGACTTTTTGAAACCGAGGACGACTACATGTCATTTAAGGTCCGTCACGACAGAGAACAGGTTACCTTTTCAGATCCCAATACATACAAGGGAAAAGCATATCTTGGGATAGATGCAGGTTCTACAACTGTAAAGGCAGTTATAATGGCAGAGGACGACACAATACTTCAGTCAGTATACACCTCGAACCAAGGGAATCCCGTACCTCTAATAAAAAGCTTTTTAATGGAGTTTTATGAGAAATACCCATGGATAAAAATCGAGTCGTCAGGAGTTACAGGCTATGGAGAAGATCTTATGAGGAATGCGTTCAAGCTTGATTTTGGAGTTGTTGAAACCATAGCTCACTATACTGCCGCTAAGAAATACAAGCCTGACGTCGATTTTATAATCGATATAGGTGGTCAGGATATTAAATGCTTCAAGATAAGAGACGGAGTTATTGACAGTATCTTTCTTAACGAGGCATGTTCCTCAGGCTGCGGATCATTTCTGCAGACCTTTTCAGAGGCCTTAGGCTATGATATCAAGGACTTTGCCCAGTTAGGCATATACTCCAGAAATCCTGTAGACCTAGGCTCAAGGTGTACTGTATTTATGAACTCCTCTGTAAAGCAGGCACAGAAGGATGGTGCTACTATAGCAGATATTTCAGCCGGGCTTTCCATAAGTGTTATAAAAAATGCATTATATAAAGTAATCAGGGCATCCTCAGCCAGGGATCTAGGAGACAATATAGTTGTACAAGGGGGCACCTTTCACAACGATTCCGTACTTAAGGCATTCGAGGATGAACTGGAGCATAATGTAATAAGGCCTAATATTGCAGGACTTATGGGGGCCTATGGAGCAGCGCTATACTCAAAGGATAGAGGTAAAGGAGAAAATTCGAGTCTTCTCGACATATCCGGCCTGGAGGGGTTTGATCACAAGGTTAAGGTCGTTGTATGCGGACTTTGCGAAAACAATTGCAGACTAACTGTAAATACCTTTGGAGATGAAAGGAAATTTATTGGTGGTAACAGATGTGAAAGACCAATTAGACAGAAGACTCCTGAGGAAAGGTTCAATATATATGAGTACAAGCTGGATCTTTTGAAAAACTATGTACCGATAAAGGGGAGAAGAGGCAAAATCGGATTACCGATGGCACTTAACATGTTCGAACTCCTGCCCTTCTGGCACACAGTGTTTACTCTGCTTGACTTTGAGGTCATTCCATCGCCATTCTCTACCAGAGATATGTTTATAAAAGGACAGCACACTATACCTTCGGATACTGTATGCTTCCCTGCAAAGGTAGTACATGGCCATATCGAGTATCTGTTGGATCAGGCTGTTGATGCTATATTTTATCCATGCCTCACCTATAACCTGGACGAGAAGTCAGGAGACAATCATTTCAACTGTCCTGTAGTTGCATACTATCCTGAAGTAATTGCAGCAAATGTTGAAAGGATAGGAGAAACTAAGTTCATCTACGAATATCTTGGACTGAACAACAAAAAGATATTGGCGAAGAGACTACATGATGTCCTTAAAGAATGGCATAGAGACATAAAGCTAAATGAAGTAAGACTTGCAGTGGATAGAGGAATAATCGAGTATAAGGAACACATGAAGAGATTAAGATACAAGGGCGAAGAATACCTTAGGATAGCAGAGGAAAAGGGAAAACTCGCCATAGTGTTGGCGGGCAGACCTTACCACATTGATCCGGAGATAAATCATGGAATAGCCAAGATGATATCCGAGTTTGATTGTGTTGTACTATCAGAGGATTCAGTAAGTCATCTTGGAGGCAAGGTTTCTACTGATATATTGAATCAGTGGACATACCATGCAAGGCTATATCAAACTGCTGAGCTGGTATCAAAGATACCTTATATGGAGCTTGTGCAGCTGGTATCCTTTGGATGTGGCCTGGATGCCATAACATCTGACGAGGTCAAGGCAATACTCGAGGATAAAGGTAAAATATACACCCAACTGAAAATTGATGAGATAACGAACCTTGGAGCAGTAAAGATTCGTATCAGAAGTCTTTTAGCGGCTATTGAACAAAGGTCTTAAGGAGGCTTTTTGAGACATGAGTATAAGAGTAAATAGAATAGAATTTACAAAAGCTATGAAGGATTACACGATCCTGTGTCCTGATATGCTTCCTGTTCACTTTGCACTTTTGGAGAAAGTATTCAGGAATTTTGGCTACAATTTAAAAGTTCTTAAGAACCAGGGACGCTCCGTTGTGGAATCGGGTCTGAGGAATGTTCATAATGATACCTGTTATCCTGCTTTGCTCGTAATAGGACAATTGATCGATGCCCTGGAATCGGGAGATTACGATGTCAATAAGGTAGCATTGATGATCACACAGACTGGTGGAGGCTGCAGAGCTTCAAACTATATCCACCTACTTAGGAAAGCATTGATCAAGTCAGGCTACGGGCATGTGCCTGTAATATCCTTAAATGCTGGAGGAATGGAGAAAAACAGTGGTTTTAGACTGTCTATCCCAATGCTGAGACAATCAGCTGCAATAATCGTCTATGGAGATATACTTATGCTGCTCAAAAACCAGGTGAAGCCTTATGAAGCGAACCAGGGAGAAACTGATACGCTCGTAGATAAATGGGTCAACGAAATAGCATTACAGCTTGAAATGATGAGAGGCATCCAGCTAGCAGAGCTGAAAAGTAACCTTAAGGAGATCGTAACAAGCTTTGAAAATATCAAGAGAGTTGATACAGAGAAGACCAAAGTAGGAATAGTTGGCGAAATCTACGTGAAGTACTCTGGTCTTGGGAATAACAATCTTGAAGAATTCCTGATGTCGGAGGGCTGTGAGGTAATGGTCCCGGGATTGTTGGGCTTCCTTATGTATTGCATGGAAAATGGCGTAATTGACTATCAACTGTACGGAGGCTCCTTCTTCAAGAGCTTCTTCCTGGGCAAAGTGAATGAGTATCTCGGGAAAATGGAGGAACTGATCATCGATGCCGTAAAAACCTACAGCAGCTTTGTTGCTCCATCACCTTTCATACATATGAAGGAACTTGTGAAGGATATTATTGGTCTTGGTTGTAAAATGGGAGAGGGCTGGTTTCTTCCAGCTGAGATGGTTGAGCTTATAAACAATGGTTATGGGAACATCGTAGTAACACAGCCATTTGGGTGTTTGCCGAACCATATAGTAGGGAAGGGTGTCGTTGCGAATATCAAGTCAAAGTATCCGGAAGCAAATATCGTTCCGATAGATTATGATCCAGGAGCAACAAGGGTCAACCAGGAGAACAGGATCAAGCTCATGCTTGCGGTAGCCAGAGAGAAGTTTATACCTGAGGTATCAAATGAAGAGGAGGAGCTGCAGCTGGGGTTCCAAAATTGGGTACTTATGCTTTAGTGGTATACTTCTGTTGTTATAGTTTGTGAAAAGTGCTACAATGACAGGAGGGAGGTGTTGAGAATGTGGACACGAAGAGAGTTGAAGGATAAATCAAAGGAGTTTCTAAGGAGAAACTATTGGAAGGCCTTTGCAGTTTGTCTTATTGTAAGTCTGCTCACAGGAGGAAGCGGAAGGTCATCCCGCGATACTAATTATATGTCACCGGATTTTGGTGAATACAACTACGAAATCAATTTTGGACCCGGGAATGAGTTTGGAACCATGATAGAAGGTATCGGTCTGGACAACCCATTCCAAGTTGCAGTGGGTGCTTCTGTCTTTGCATTATTCATGATGTTATCTATTGCAATAGCAATAATTATTGGAAATGCACTTCAAGTAGGAGAAAAGAGATTCTTCATAAGGAGCTTCACTGAGGAAGCCTCAGTTGGAACGCTCTTCTCAACTCTCAGGAAGGGAGAATGGGTACCTATCGCGATTAAAATGTTCCTTATGGACCTATTTATATTGCTTTGGGGCTTATTGTTGATAATACCCGGGATAATTAAGTATTATCAGTATAGAATGATACCATATATATTAGCAGAGGAGCCTGAGCTGACATTTCAGGAGGTAAAGGATATCAGTACAAGTATGACCAATGGACAAAAGGGCGAGATATTTATGCTGGACCTGTCTTTTATAGGGTGGTATCTGCTGGGAAGTCTATTTTTCGGGATAGGCGGCATATTTGTCAAGCCCTATCATGAGGCTACAGTTGCAAAGCTATATGAGCTTTATAGAAATGGATTGGAGCTGCCTCTTAGGGATCAGTTCGGAGTACAAACAAGCTACATCGATGAAAGCTATTGAATAAAACACAAAAGACCTGTGCGTTTGCACAGGTCTTTTCTATGGGATCATATTTTTGATTTCGTCTCTTGTAAGCTGATCCACCACACCACTTGAGGTTACCGAAGACGAGCTTAAGAGCTTATTGATAACATCAGCAAAATAGGTCTGAGGGAAGCTATCAGCAGCTGTCTTCAATTCCTCGATGTGCCCTGCTACAATCTTTCCTGTTGAAGGATCAACTGCAAATCCTCCTTTACTTCTGTATAACAATGAGTCCATGTAGGATGTGTATAGCTGGAGAACTTTATCCAGCCTCTCTGAATAGCTATAGGAGAGCCTAAATTTTTCTATTTCCAATAGTCTTTGG
Organism: uncultured Gudongella sp.; assembly: GCA_964533235.1. Taxonomy (GTDB): domain Bacteria; phylum Bacillota; class Clostridia; order Tissierellales; family Tissierellaceae; genus Gudongella. Next base: position 9,264 of record CAZHLQ010000341.1, read on the forward strand.
GAAAGCTCGGTGCGGTCAACTCTAAGCACTCCATCAACCAGATGAGGATCAGCAGCATCCTTTGACATGATCCTAAGGTATCCCCTGAACTCATTCGTAAGTCTGTCTCCAAAGATATCAGCAAATCCGCCGTAATTTACCTTATACTCGTATCTTCCATCCTTTACCTGCAGGAAATATCCCAATTCCAGATTTTTGAGGAGCATATCCTTCAGGTCCTTCTGATATGACAAAACACCTTTCCTACCGATAATATCGGAGTCGTTTATATCCTCGGGCCTTAAGGAATTTGATGCCAGAAAAGCATCAAAGTTGGATCCCTTAGTATACTTGTTTATCAAGGCAGCTGTATCGAGACTCCTATAGGCTGCATTCACCTCAAGGTCAGCAATATGGGAAGCCATCAGTTCAACAACCTCTTCCTTCGAAATGTCCATTGATAATTCCTCAAGGGATCGTATAAAGTCTTCCCTACCTGGGACAGGCTTATCTTCCTCGATAAAGCTCCTCGCAGAAACAGCAGCTTCGCTGTTCATTGCTGATCTTTGCATAACTGCCCAGTCTGGTTGAAGCACTCTGGCTCCATCTTTGCCGTCCCAATTATACCAAAGCAGGATCCTTTCAGCTGATTGGGTATCGCTTAATTTTGTTTCAGGATCGATAGTATAAATGCTAAAGTCAAGTATACCGTCTCCATTCATATCCTCGATGCTATTGTTGGCTGTTACGCTTACCAGATTGATCTTCTTAGGGTTCAGAATACTTATTAGCTTACCTTCATCAAGAATGAAGCCATAAGTTACTCCAGCCTGAGCTCCAACCTGGTTGCTTAACAGTATACCCTGTTGAGTCTCAGAAATAAGTCCAGTTCGAAGGATATAATTGGTGTTGTCATAGTTCATTGGGATCTTGTCTATAAGGTAGTGTTCAAGCTCATTGAAGCCATATACCTCAAGCATGCCCTGATCATTTACATCCTGAGGATCTCTTTCGATGAAGAGCACAAGCTCAGGTATACCATCGCTGTTAAGGTCACCAATGGAATAATGCTCTTTGTCCAGATTGACCTTTGGATTTATGGTAGATATATGGTTTTCAATTTGGCTTCTCAGATAATCAGATTCCAGTGCTTCCTCAATAACAGGTGCTGCAGCCATTTCCATCGGAGCAGAATCCTCAGCTGCAGTCATTACCTTCAGGTCTTTTTGAGCTGAACCACAGCCTGATAGATACACTGCTGTGATTAGAATCAAAATCATCAGAGTCAGGTTAGATCGTTTCATAGCCAGAACTCCTTTCATAAATAAATTATACATGAATATTTGGCAGAGTGTGTGACAATCAGGTTACAAGAATAGCTGGGAGCTTGTTAAAAACTTAACTTGGCGGCTTTTTTAACATTTTACCGAATCGATATTTATATTGAATAATTGTCGATGTGTGGGTATAATATACTTGAATATATAAACAAGTATTCATATAAAGGAGGATCAACTATGGAAAACAAGATAAATGATACACTGACCTGTGACTGCAACGTTATCAATCAGGAAAAAGTGGACAAGGTCAAGGGGAAAATGCCAACCGACAGACTTGCCTACAGAGCAGCTGATTTCTTTAAAATAATAGGGGATAAGACGCGAATGAAGATCCTTTTAGCTCTTTTTGAGTCTGAGCTATGTGTGTGTGATATAGCAGTTCTATTAGATATGAATCAGTCGGCGATTTCCCATCAATTGAGAGTTCTTAAGCAAGCTGAGCTTGTAAAATATAGAAAAGAAGGAAGAGTAGTATACTACTCTCTGGACGACGACCATGTTAAAAACATCCTCGATCAGGGGCTTGTCCATATATCACATGATCATCTTAAGGAGGAGGCGAGAATATGATAGTCAAGGAGTTTTACCTTGAGGGGATGGACTGAGCAGGCTGCGCTTCTAGGATAGAAGCTAAGATAGAATCGTTGGAGGGGGTAAGTGAAGCTTCCCTGAATTTTGTGAATAAGACATTGAAGATTTCAGTGCTTGACGAGGATAATGTTAAGTTGATCTCAACTAAATCAGTTGAGATAGTGAATTTCTTTGAGCCTCATGTCAAGGTGATAGATAGGGAGACCATGGCAGATAGAGACGAGCATGATCATCATGGACACTTCCATGGATCAAAGAATATGAGATATATAGCCATGGGTGCAGGTATTTTCGTGTTGGGATCACTTTTTCCCATAGCAGGAGCACCTAGATTGATACTATTCCTGGCAGCCTATATTCTGGTAGGCGGAGAGGTAGTCCTTAGAGCCATAAGGAATATATCAAGAGGTCAGGTTTTTGATGAGAACTTTTTGATGACTATAGCGACTATTGGAGCCTTCGCAATTGGAGAATATCCCGAAGGTGTTGCAGTCATGCTATTTTATCAGGTAGGCGAGTACTTTCAGGATCTGGCTGTAAACAGATCGAGAAGATCCATTGCAGAGCTTATGGACATAAGACCTGACTATGCAAACCTATTGGAAGGTGATAAGGTAAGGAAGGTCACCCCGGAGGAAATAGTAATAGGGCAGGAGATATTGATCAAGCCAGGGGAAAGGGTACCGCTTGACGGCATGGTTATAAGCGGGAATTCATCAATGGATACAGCAGCCCTTACAGGAGAGTCCTTGCCGAGGGATGTTGCTGCTGGGGATATTATCCTTGGAGGATTTGTGAACAGACAGGGTCTCCTTAAGGTGAAGGTATCAAAGGCCTATGGAGAATCAACTGTATCAAGGATATTGAAGCTTGTCGAGGATGC
>CAZHLQ010000342.1:0-6455 GCA_964533235.1 uncultured Gudongella sp.
CAAAAATTAAGTTTTATCATTATAAAATTAACAAACTAGGGGGAAAAAACATGGAGTTTAGCTTTGATATGGAAATGAATGCCAAAGCGATTCAGGAATTCAAAGATTTTTTAGATGAGAAGAAAAAGGCTCCCGGTCCACTAATGCCTGCCCTTCAACATGCACAGGATGTTTTCGGGTACCTTCCAAAGGAGATACTACAGATGATCTCAAAAAGGCTTCAGATACCTTTAGCTGAGATTTATGGAGTAGCGACATTCTATTCTCAGTTTACCTTTATCCCAAAGGGAGAGAATAAGATAAGTGTATGTCTTGGGACCGCCTGCTATGTAAAGGGGGCAGAGAGTATTCTGGAGGAGATAGAAAGCCAACTCGGGATCAAGTCAGGACAAACGACTCCCGACCAAAGATTTTCAATATCCTCTGCGAGGTGTGTTGGAGACTGCAGTATAGCGCCTGTAATTCTTGTCAATGAAGAGGTTTATGCCAAGGTCAAGAAGGACGAAATCAAGACTATTCTTGGCAAATTCATGTAAGGGGTGATTGGGATGATGACTTTTGAAAAAATGGATAGTATTAGGGATCAATTAAAGGCTCCCATCATTGAGAAGCTCCTTAATGAGGATAAGGTGACAATTAAAGATGGAGAGGTTGTGCTCAAGGGAAAATTCTATGAAAAGCAGCTAAGGATAGCACTTAAGAACTGCGACATAATCGACCCAACGAATATAGAGGAATACATAGCATTTGGCGGCTACAGCGCCTTGTATAAGGCATTGACTTCAATGAAGCCGGGTGACGTAGTTGAAGAAGTAAAGGAGTCTCTTCTTAGAGGAAGAGGAGGAGCGGGCTTCCCATCAGGTAAGAAATGGGAGGAGGCTTACAAATACCAGTCAGATAAGAAGTATTTTATTTGCAATGCTGACGAGGGAGACCCTGGTGCATTTATGGACAGATCCATCCTTGAGAAGGACCCACATTGTGTACTGGAGGGTATGGCACTGGGCGGATATGCCATTGGTTCAGACCAGGGCTACATATATGTAAGAGCAGAGTACCCTATGGCTGTTAAAAGACTTGAAATAGCCATAGCCCAAGCAAGAGAATATGGACTGCTTGGAAAGAACATATTCGGAACAGGCTTCGATTTCGACATAGAGCTAAGACTTGGCTCAGGAGCTTTTGTATGCGGAGAAGGGACCGCTCTCATGGAATCCATCGAGGGTAGAAGAGGCATGCCCAGACCTAAGCTTCACAGGACGGCCCATGTTGGACTTTGGGGCAAGCCGACGATCATTAACAATGTTGAGACCCTTGCTAATGTCCCCATAATAATCGACAGAGGAGCTAAGTGGTTTAGAAGCATTGGAACGGAGGAGTCGCCAGGTACAAAGGTATTCGCACTTGTTGGTAAGATTGAGAATGCAGGTCTAGTTGAGGTACCGATGGGTATGACCCTTAGGGAAATAATATTTGACATTGGCGGTGGTGCAGCAAACGGCAGAGAATATAAGGCCGTACAGACTGGTGGTCCTTCTGGCGGTTGCATTCCTGCAGATCTTATAGACACACCGGTGGACTATGAATCACTGGGCAAGATTTGGTCAATAATGGGCTCAGGTGGAATGGTTGTAATGGATGAGGATACCTGCATGGTTGACATAGCTAAATTTTTCCTTGATTTTAGCGTGGAGGAATCCTGTGGTAAGTGCGTACCCTGTAGGGAGGGCACTAAGAGGCTCTATGAGATTCTTGACAAGATAACAAAAGGCGAGGGCGAGGAAGGCGATATCGAGAGACTAGAGAAGCTTTGTGAAACAGTAACCACTACATCATTGTGCGGACTGGGACAAACTGCCCCGAACCCTGTAATAACTACCCTTAAATACTATAGAGATGAATATGAAGCACATATAAGGGATAAAAAGTGTCCAGCTAAGAGCTGTAAGGCGCTGATCACCTTCTTCATTGAGGATTCCTGCATCGGTTGCACAAGATGTGCGAAGGCTTGCCCGGTTGGAGCAATAACAGGCAAGGTCAAGGAAAGACATTTAATCGACCAATCCCTATGCATCAAGTGTGGCGCATGCTACGATGTGTGCCCTGTTAAGCCGATCAAGGCTGTTTCAATAAGCTAGTACTGGAGGCTGAATATGAAAAATGTGAAGTTAACTATAGACGGAAAAATAGCGGAGGTCTCCTCTGAACTAACCGTCCTTCAGGCCGCCAGGTCGATAGGTATAGAGATACCAGCACTCTGCTATGATGAAACCCTTGAGATATTCGGCGCATGCAGGATGTGCGTGGTTGAGATCGAGGGCAGTAAGAAGCTTCAAACCTCATGCTCGACCCTTGTGAAGGACGGGATGGTAGTAAGGACAGAAACAGAAAAGACAATAAACGCAAGAAGAGATGTGCTTCAGCTATTGCTGGACAGTCATCCAAATGACTGTCTGACCTGTCAAAAGGCTGGAGAGTGTCTTCTACAACACTATTCCTATAGATATGACATTGCCTTCAGGAAGCATGAGGGTGCAATGAGGCCACAGCTGATGGATACCTCTAGCCCCTACATATTGAAGGACAACAGCAAGTGTATACTTTGCGGAAAATGCGTTTTGACCTGTGCGCAGGTGTCGGACAGAAGGGTTTTGGCATTTGCTGAAAGAGGCTATGACACAAGAATAATATTCGGTGCGGATGAATCTATAGAAGAATCACCTTGCGTATCTTGCAATCGATGTGTTGCTGTGTGCCCGGTAGGAGCTTTGGTAGATAAGAGAGAATATAATAAAATCAGAAGCTGGGAGTCTCATAAAAAAGTGGTTTCCTGTAAAGCATGCGAATACGGCTGCGAATTCGAGGTACATTCTGTTAATAAAAAGGGTATATCTCTGGTCGCTAAGGCTCCTGCAAATGGCAGGCCATTGTGCTTGAAGGGGAGACTAGCCACCGAGCTTAAGTATGTTGATGAGCCAGAAGCTCCATATAGAAAAATCGACGGTAAATTCGAAAAGACAACCTGGGATAAGGCCCTTGGCATCACCGAGCTGCTGGAGAAAATCGAAAGGCTTGAAGGCAATTCGGGAGTTGGAGGTGATTCTGAATGAACGTAACAATAAATGGGAAAACTTACGAATTCTCTGAAAGAATATCCGTTCTCCAGGCTTGCAGAGAAGCAGGAATCGATATTCCGACTCTTTGCCATGACGAGAGACTTAATCCTTCCGGATCCTGTAGACTTTGCGTAGTAGAGATTGAGGGATGGAAGAGCCTCCACACCTCATGTACGACACTACTCAGAGACGGGATGAAAATCAACACTCATAGTGAACCAGTAATAAGGGAAAGACAGCAGCTGCTTGACTTCCTGATATCCAACCATCCTCTGGAATGTCTGAACTGCCAGAAGTCGGGAAGATGCAAGCTCCAGGATTATTGTTATGAGTATGGGATCACAGAGGGTACGTACAGATGGTCATCAAGAGCTCCAAAGTACGACGATACAAATCCATTCTATTCCTTCGACTCCAGGAAGTGCATCCTATGTGGCTTGTGCGTCAGGGTTTGCGACGAACTGCAGGGAACCACTGCAATAGGATTTGAGGAGAGAGGCTTCGAGACGAATGTGTCCACGCCCTTTGGCGACGGTTTAATAAATTCAACCTGCGTATCCTGCGGGAATTGTGTTTCAGTCTGCCCAGTAGGTGCGCTTGAGCCAAAATCACGGGAGAAATTCAGATATTGGGACACTCATAAGGTAAGAACTACCTGCTCCTATTGTGGTGTTGGATGTCAGATGGACCTAGTTGTAAAGGGGAATAAGGTAGTTGGTGTGGATCCTGCAATGGATGCACATAATGAAGGGCTACTTTGCGTAAAGGGCAAGTTTTCCTATAATTTTCTGTCACATCCGGATAGGCTTACTAAACCTTTGATAAAAGATAATGGCAGGTTCAGGGAAGCTTCCTGGGAGGAGGCGTACAACCTTATTACTCAAAAAATGAAGGCAGTCAAGTCAAGCCATGGATCAGAAGCATTTGCAGGACTTACCTCTGCCAGATGTACAAATGAAGAAAATTACCTATTCCAGAAGCTTTTCAGGGCAGTGCTTGGGACAAATAACGTCGACCACTGCGCACGCCTCTGACATGCTTCCACTGTTGCGGGTCTCGCAATAACACTTGGAAGCGGAGCAATGACTAACAGTATACAGGAAATAAAAAACGCTGATTCAATGTTTGTAATCGGCTCAAATACAACAGAAAACCATCCGATTATCGGTGCTATGATGAAGCAGGCAAAGAGAAGGGGAGCAAAGCTTGTAGTTGCAGACCCCAGAAGGATTGAGCTTGCCGAGTATGCAGACGTATATCTTCAGCTTAAGCCCGGTACCAATATTGCCTTGCTGAACGGCCTTATGCACGTGATAATCAGAGACGGGCTCCAGGACGAAGGCTATATAAATGACAGAACTGAAAACTATGAAGAGCTTAAACGACTTGTTGAGAGCTACACCCCAGAGAGGGTTGGAGAGATCTGCGGGCTGGATCCAATGGATATCGAAAGGGCAGCACATATTTATGGAGAAGCAAAAAAAGCTGGCATTTACTATACTATGGGAGTCACCCAGCACACCACAGGAACTCATGCTGTAATGAGCATATCGAATCTGGCGCTTTTATGCGGAAATGTGGGTATAGAATCTGCAGGAGTAAATCCATTAAGAGGTCAAAACAACGTTCAGGGAGCTTGCGATATGGGTGGACTTCCTGGAGACCTGCCAGGTTACCAGAAGGTGCACAAGCCTGAGGTAATAGATAAATTTCAAAAGGCTTGGGCCAGAGAGCTTTCAGGGAAGGTAGGACTTACAATAACTGAGATGTTCGACCATATCGAAAAGGATCAGATAAAGTTCCTGTATATAATGGGAGAAAATCCAATAGTGTCCGACCCAGACTCAAATCATGTTAGGCATGTTCTTGAGCACGTAGACTTTCTTGTAGTTCAGGATATATTCCTTTCTGAGACTGCAGAGCTTGCAGACGTAGTTCTTCCTGCTGCAGCATTTGCAGAAAAGGACGGAACCTTCACTAATACTGAGAGAAGGGTCCAAAGAGTTAGAAAGGCTGTAGATGCTCCAGGAAAGGCTAAGCCTGACTGGCAGATCCTGATGGAGCTTATGAACCTGATGGGTTACGATAAGAAATATTCTCACCCGGCAAAGATAATGAAAGAGGTAGCAGAACTCACTCCATCCTATGCAGGGATAAACTATAAGCGCCTTGAACACGGTGGCCTCCAATGGCCAGTGCTGGATGAAGAACATCCGGGCACACGGTTCCTGCACAAGGCTGCCATAGCAAGAGGAAGAGGTTTATTTATGCCTGTTGAGCACGTGGAAAGCGCTGAGATGCCGGACCACGAATATCCATTCATTCTAACCACAGGCAGGATACTTTATCATTACCATACAATGACTATGACTGGGAGAGAAGAAGGTCTTATGACCCTTGCCCCAAGCTCCTTTGTGGAGATAAACGATGCAACCGCAAATAAGCTTGGAATAGTGGATGGAGATATGTTAAGGCTTACTTCGAGGAGAGGTGAGACCCAGGCGAGAGCAAGAGTTACAGACGGGATCGATGAGGAAGTAGTTTTCATGCCTTTCCATTATTCCGAAGGCCAGGCAAACTTTTTGACTAATACAGCTATAGATGATATTGCGAAAATTCCAGAGCTTAAGGTAGCCGCAGTCAGGATCGAGAAGATTTAGGAGGTGTAGCTGTGAACTACGAACAGGTAATTAGATATGCCATGCAGATGGAGCTGGACGGTAGTAACTTTTTTAAGGAAAAGGCTGAGCATTTCAGTAATCCCACCACCAGGAAGCTGTTTCTTGACCTATCCGAAACTGAGATGGAGCACTACGACTATTTGGAAAGACAGCTAAAGGCGTATGGAGACAACGGGAGCTTCGATACAGGTGAAGAGGTAATGGATAGAGAAGAGGATATCTTCAAGGCAAGAGAGGAATCAGAGCATATCGAAGAGACCCTCAAGGAGTCAGATATCCCTGACCTTACCATACTGAGGATGGCATACCTTATAGAAAGAGACTACAAGGAATTCTATGAAAGTGCTGCTGAGCATTCAAAGGATGATGGGATCAAGGCAATCTTCACCAAGCTTTCAAAGTGGGAGGAAGGGCACGAAAGACTATTCAAGTCGGAGTATGACAGAAGAATGAAGGAGTATATGACGCTTCCATGGGGAGGCTGATGTACCAGGCAATGGTACATAGATAGTGTTCGAGGTTCACTTATATGGGATATGAGTGGTGATGGATATGAAGCGTTTTGGTTCAGCAATAATACTAGCTGGCGGTAGAAGCACCAGAATGGGCTTTGATAAGCAGTTGTTAAGGCTGAAGGAACGGAGTCTTACTGAAGGCC
>CAZHLQ010000343.1:0-2492 GCA_964533235.1 uncultured Gudongella sp.
ATCTAATTATATTATCATTGTTCAAGGATCATTTGTATATCAAAATGTTAAGATAGTCCCTATATCTATAATTGTTTCTTCACTTAGTTGAAGCAGTCTGATGTCATATCTATTCAAGAATTCTTTGATTATCCCCTTTGAAGGATGATTAGAAATACTTCCTGTTATCATAAGCTCTCTTTCAGACAATAAACCAACAGACCCCCCTATAAATCCGTAGTTCATACCTTGCAGTCTTATGTGCCCATGTTCGATTAAAAGGATATCCGCTCCTGTTTTTATTAGCCTTTCTGCTATCCTTACATCTGAGGTAATAGCCCTTGATTCTCCAATAACTGCTAATGAGCACTTTGCATAGCCCTGTGCTACGTTTATAAAACCTAAACCTTTTTTGCTAAGCTCATCCTCTACTATCCTGTCAAGACTTTTAAGATAACAGACTACATTACCTCCAAGAATGGCAGCATTGTAGCTAATGTTCTCCGGGTAATTATACCCAGGCTCGCTATCACCTTTTACTAGACTGAAGCCAAGGGGCTCCAGGCTTTCTCTATAGTATTCATACACAGATGGTGCAACGACTAACCTCTTATTGCCTACAGGCATAATGGCTATATCAGGGTGATTTGATATCTCATTATATACACCCTCAAGTGGAGTTGTCTCAACAACAGTTTCTATATGCTGCCGCAATCCCTTCTTGACAGCTTCTGGTGCATCCTTACTAATTATAGCAATGGAAGCTCTTGATAATGGTACAAATGGATTTCTCATTTTATCCTCCAAAACACAAAACCCTTCTTACGAAATAAGAAGGGTTGACTTCATTCTGGAGGCGACACCCCGATTTGAACTGGGGGTGAAGGTTTTGCAGACCTCTGCCTTACCACTTGGCTATGCCGCCTCATTTGGAGCGGAAGACGAGATTCGAACTCGCGACCCTCGCCTTGGCAAGGCGATGCTCTACCACTGAGCCACTCCCGCATTTCCAGTTGACGTACTATTGTGGTGCCCAGAGCCGGAATCGAACCAGCGACACGTGGATTTTCAGTCCACTGCTCTACCGACTGAGCTATCTGGGCCGGTTGTACCCTTCCGGGCTGATGTCACAATAGCAAGTATATATTATTCCCCTCTTATTGTCAATAGGATTTTCTCCAGTTCTTCCCTGTCAAAGTGGTATTTCGTATTACAGAAATGGCATACTACCTCACTTTGTCCATCCTCCTCAATGATATCCTTTATCTCCTTGTCTCCGAGGCTTACCAAAACATCTCTTATTCTTGAAAGTGAACAGTCGCAATGGTATCTTAAATCGACCGTATCAGTTATCTCCATCTCAAATCCAGGGAGTAGAGAGTTCATTATCTCTTCTGGTGTCATCCCCTTATCTACCATTGTAGAGATAGGCTCTGCATTCTTGATTGCTTCCTCAATTTGTTCAATTTCCTCATCTGTAATGAAAGGTAGTACCTGAATCATGTAGCCGCCCGCTGCTCTGCAACTTATATCCTTATCCACCAGGACGCCAAGTCCAACTCCTGTTGGGAACTGTTCAGAAGTCATATAGAAGTGTGCAATATCTTCAGCTATCTCACCCGTAATCAGGCTTGTTTGCCCAATATATGGCTCCTTCATACCAAGGTCCATGATAACTGTTACAGTTCCATCACTTCCGACAATGCTTCCTACATCCAGCTTCTTATCAACAGTACTTGGCGCATCTGCGCTTGGATTATCGACTAAAGCCTTTAAGTCGCCCTTGTTATTCCCAACTACTATTATTGATCCTAATGGACCTCCACCTGATATTTTTAAGGTCAACTTGTCTCTTTCATTTTTCATGGTTGCTGCCATCATTGCTGCAGCAGTCAAAGCTCTTCCGGCTGCAGCAGTCGCCGTTGGAGAGGATTCATGCAATCTCCTGAATTCCTCCACCAGACCGGTTGTAGTAGCCGCGAACATCCTCAATCTACCTAATTTATCCATACCTCTAATTAAATAATCCCTCATTGTATCACCTTATCCTTTATCATTTAGTTGCAACAAAATTAATTCTTTCTGTATTTTCATTATATTTATCAAAGCTGAAAGCCTCGTAAGTATCAATATTGGTAAATCCTGTTTTAGCCAGAAGACTCTTTATATCGTTTGCGTTATAGGCTCTCTCTCTGTGGAGCTCGTCAAATCTTTTGTAGTTTACACCATCCTCTGTGACGAAAAATGTTAGAATAAACTCGACTATTCCAGTTTCTTCATCAAGTTGGTTTTCCCAAGTATAAAAAACTTCCTCTCTATCCTCGAGGAAAATATTATTACCTAATACTTTCCTTAGCTTAAAGTCGGAGTTGACATCAAAAACAAATATTCCTCCCGGATTAAGATGATCGAAGACATTTTTGAATGTCTTCTCAAGCTCTGCCATTTCCAAAATATAATTGATACTATCACAAGCTGCTACTATAGCATCGTAGCTTTTATCCATATTGAAG
>CAZHLQ010000344.1:0-23615 GCA_964533235.1 uncultured Gudongella sp.
AGGTATTATCCAGAAGTCAACTAAAGCTTTCCTTTTCAAAAATGACCTTCCCCCACCAATTAATGCGGATGATTTTATTGGAGCAGGTATACAGAGCCTTTAAGATAATGAAAAATGAACCGTATCATAAATAGCTTAGGAGGTATTTAATGAAAAACAATGAAAAGGTCTATAAAATGAGCTTCTCTAAGGTTTACCCGCTTTTAGTCGCAAAAGCTGAAAGGAAGGGAAGGACTCAAGCAGAGGTAAACGAAATAATCTATTGGCTTACTGGATATAGCCAGGATGGACTTGAGAAAGTGCTTGAAAATCAAACCGATTATGAAACATTCTTCTTAAATGCTCCGAACCTAAACCCACAGAGATCACTTATAAGGGGCATAATCTGCGGCATTAGGGTAGAGGATATAGAGGAACCCTTGATGCAAGAAATCAGATATCTGGACAAGCTGATCGATGAGCTTGCCAAAGGAAAGACCATGGATAAAATATTGAGGAAAGAATGAGAAAAACACCAATTCTGATGTAAATCACTGAATTGGTGTTTTCTATATGGGTAGAATTAAGATAGCTTGATTTTGTAATTACATGAACAGAGGAGGAGTTTTGATGAAGTTTGTTATAGAGGATGGATTTTGGGACATTTTCCCTGATGCAAGAATTGGTGTTGCTGTATGCAAGGGAATAAACAATACATACGATGATCAGTCTTTTTTCGAGAGGATTCTTAGATCTGCAGAGCTTGAGGCAATTTCGAGGCTGGGAGATGGTAATCTTACGGAAAACCCTGAAATTGCGGTTTGGAGAGAGGCTTTTGCAAAGTTTAAAACCAAGAAGGGAGCAAGGTCTTCGATAGAGGCTCTATTAAAAAGAGTAGCCGGAGGGAATCAGCTTAGATGTATAAATCCACTTGTCGATTTATACAACTCAATATCCCTAAGATACGGACTTCCATGCGGAGGAGAGGATATTGACAAGTTCAGGGGTGACCTTAGGCTGGGCAAAGCATTGGGTGGAGAACACTTTATACCCTTGGGCGACCAGGAAAGCTCACCACCTTATCCGGGAGAAATTGCTTATCTGGATGACGAGGGAGCAGTTTGCAGGTGCTGGAACTGGAGAGAAGCTGAAAGAACAATGCTTACTGAAGAAACTAAAAATGCTTTTCTTTGTATAGAGATTCCAGATGCGTCAAGATCAAAGGATTTGGAAACTGCCATTGATGAGCTTTCGCAGCTTGTATTCGAGAACCTTGGTGGGTGCTGTCAGTTTTTCATATTGGACAAAGAAAATAATGAATTTACACTTGTTGAGGATGGAGAGAACAAAAGATGAGAGACCACAAGATCCTGCTAAGAAAATGGCTTGACCAAGGTGTATATGGGGAGATAAAAGACCTTGAAAGGATTTGCCTTGAGAATGATGGGATCCATCTAAAGCTCGAGCTGGAATATAAGCTCGCTGCAGCCGCCTCTGCTGATGATAATTTTATGGATAGGGCGGATGAGTTGCTTTATTATATAAATGACACTCTGGCAGGCTACCTGGGGATAAACGACTTCGGGGGCAGAGAGATAGAAATTAATGGTATGGTACACCCGGACTACAGAAGGCGGGGAGTGTTTAGATCCTTGTATTCACTGGCATTGGAGCAATGGAAACACAGAAGAACAGATTCGATGCTGCTGCTGTCGGATTCAGGATCATCTTCAGGTATGGGCTTCATCAAATCAACCGGTGCAGAATACGATCATACTGAGTATGATATGACACTTTCCAACGAATTATTTAAGGAAATACCATTCAATAAAAGAAGACTGGTACTAAGGGCTGCAGAGCCGGAGGATTCTACTGAAATTGCCAGACAAAATGCTATATACTTTGGCGAGAAGTTTGAGGATCAGGAATTGATCGATATCAATGAAGAGCTTAAGAGAGGGTTTCGTATTTTTATAGCAGAGTTAGACAACACACCTATAGGCAAGACTCATCTTCATGTTTCCAATGGTGAGGGTGGGATATTTGGGCTCGGGATCAAGCCTGAGAATAGAGGCTTGGGACTGGGAAGAGAGCTGCTAATAGGTTCTGTTGAGAGGCTTATTTACCTGGGAGCAAAAAAAATCTTTCTTCAGGTTGATGCAGATAATGAAAATGCGCTTAGCCTGTACAAATCTGTTGGATTTGAGGAGACACACTCCATGGTATACCACAAACTAGAAAAGAAAGGCAGGGATGAATGATGGAGGCTGAAGGCAGAATAATTGAGCTAAACAATGAGAACCTTCAAAGTTTTAAGGATTTTTGCAGGAGAAACAGAGGGAAAGTAGATGATTCTTACCTTTACGAGGAGGATATGGTGAGCTTTGAGCCAAACTCTCAAAATCCAACGTTTCTCTATCTTGAAGGAGGAAAGGTAGTAGCTGCGGCATCCCTAATAATGGATGAGTACAATTTAAAGGCAAACAGGGCAAGGTTCAGGATACTTTATTCTGAAAAGGACAGTAAGGGGATATACGATGGTATATTCCACAGGATCCTTATCCATGCATTGGAGCTGGACAACGTATATATCTTCGTTCCAACATACAACGACACTCTTATGGCAAGGATGGAGAAGCTTGGTTTTTGCAGGGAAAGGTATACTTATCTAATGGTTAGGGAAGATGATCCTGTCAAGAAAGAGGAGATGGAGGAGGGTTTTTCCTTAAGGGCATTTGATCCAGAGAGGGATACTGAGGAGTGGTGCAGCGTAAGAAACATTTGCTTTGCAACAGTTAAGGGCAATGAAACGCCTATAAGCCCTGATATGGTTAGGAGCTTCTCTTCCAGGAACGACTATCTTGAGGGTGGTATGATAATTTTAACACACAACGGCAAGTCAATTGGGATAGTTAGAGGCACCAGAGATGAGTATGAGGGTAAGCCTATTATGAATATTGGGTCAGTGGCAGTTCTTCCTGAGTATCAGGGGCGAGGGTTTGGCAGAGTGCTGCTGAGAGAGGCGATAAGATTTGCCAAAAGATCAGGCTTTACAAGAACAATTCTTTCAGTAAACGCAGATAACGAGGGAGCAAGAAAGATCTACGACAGAGAAGGCTTCAAAGAGGTAGAAGGAGTGGTTTGCTATGTCTATCCAATTCACTGAGTTCCCTGAGCTTGAAACCAAGAGACTTATTCTAAGGAGACTAGCAGAGAGCGATCTGGATGATCTATTCAATATGAGAAAGGACCCAGAGATGCACGAGTATACTGACACAATGCCAGACACTTCCCTAAAGGATACCAAGGATTACCTTGAGAGGATGAACGTTGGGTTAGATGAGGGTAAATGGATTCTTTGGGGCATACAGTCAAAGGAGGATAAAAGAATAATCGGGAGTGTAAGTCTCTGGAATTTCACAGACTCCATGAATAGTGCTGAGCTGGGTTATGGTATCATACCTCATATGCAGGGCAAGGGCTATATGTATGAGTCGCTTCAGGCTATTATCAATTACTGCTTTAATATCCTTGGAATGGATCAGGTTGAAGCATATACTGAGGAGGGGAACAAGAACTCAACACAGCTACTGGAGAGCCTTGGATTCGTTCAAATCAACAAGGTTATCGATCAGGGCTACAATAAGGACAGGTTATACCATATGCTGGTGTTCATGAAAGAGAATGTGCTATAATGGTTTATCAGAAGGAAAGAAGTGTTAATTTATTAACTGTACCTTCTTAATAAATTTTGGGGTGAAATTGATGAAGGCAAAAACTGTAGCACAATCCAGAGTGAGTATTGGAAACATGATGCAGCCCGACCAGGCTAACGTCAACGGTGGAGTTCACGGGGGCGAGATCATGAAGATGATGGATACCTGTGCAGGAATAGTTGCCAGGAGGCACTCCCGGATGAGCACAGTGACAGCAAGGGTTGACGAGCTTGAGTTTCTTCTTCCCATAAGAGTAGGGAACCTTGTTACATGTCATGGACAGCTGACCTATGTTGGTAAGCAGTCAATGGACATCCTTGTAACAGTGATGGTCGAGGATCTGAAGAAAAGTGAACCTTCAAGGATGGCTCTTACAGCTTACTTCACAATGGTAGCTCTTGACGAGAACGGACTTCCCGCCGAGGTGCCAAGACTGATAATAGAGACCGAAGAGGAGCAAAGGCTATACGACGAAGGTGAATCCAGGTATAAGGCACATAAGGAAAAGAGAAAAAATTGGGCAAGAGATTAGTACAGGACTTTTTGGTCCTGTACTTATTTTAAAATCCTCATTCTGTAAGCATTCATTGCGGTTTCTGCAAGCTTTTTCAATAGCTTGTTATTGACATAAAGCCCCACAGCCGCACCAACTAAAGGCAGCATCTGCATAAGCTTTGCCAGATCCAGATAGTCTCTGTATTCCTGCTGAAAGCTTCTCCAGTCAAAATCATCCACACTCTCAGGAAGGGTCGATACATATTCCTCCCAGCGTTCCATACGTTCAAATATCTTATTCACATGAGCCTTGCTGGAGAATGCCAGCTGGAATATATGGAGAAGATATAATCTTTCCTCGTAGCTTGAGGTATCGAAGCCATAGGCAGCTGCAACCTCGTAAAGAAATTTCATCTTTATACCTAGTAATAGTGGGAAATCAGCCAGGGATGCTACGAAACCCCCAGCACCAGTTGCGGCACCCTCCACAGCTGCAGTTGCAGCATAAAGCTTACCCTTCTCCTGCACTCTTCTCTCTACCTCCTGTAAAGGTAATCCATATAAGGGCTTAGAGGATACAAAGCCTGTGCCTAAAAGTACGGTGTTTGTGATGCTTTTAATAGCTCCAGTCACCACTTGATGGTATTTTTCAGGAAGCATCCTGTTGACCGTTCGCTGCGTTCCCTTTGAAGCTCTTTCCATAATGGAAGGCGGCTTTCTCATTTCCTTTTTCCATCTATCCAGATCCTTTCGGATCCTGCTTTCATATGAAAACATCCTTTATCACCATTCCTTAACGCATCAAATTTAGTGTATAATTCAATTATACCCAACGATAGAAAAAGGCTTCATTACTTTGAAAGGTGGATTCGAGATGATTTTTTACTTTACCGGGACAGGCAATAGCAAATATGCTGCAGACACAATTGCAGCCTATATTGGTGACGAGACAGTTCCACTGGAAAGGGCCTTAAAAGCCAGTCAGGGAAGGATCGATATTAGGGGGCAGGAATATCTTGGTTTTGTATTTCCAGTCTACTACTTTGGGATCCCAAGCATAGTTGAGGAATTTATTAGACGAATCAAGCTTGAAGGCAGCCCAATAAAGAGTACCTTTGTTGTACTTACCTGTGGAGGAACTACTGGAAACGCCCATGGTATGTTCCGTGATCTGCTTTTTGAGAGAGGTATTGAACTGGATTACATATTTGCAGTAGATATGCCGGATAACTATATACTCCTTTACGATTTACAAAAGCCCCAGCAAAGGGACAATCAGCTCAAAAATTCGGATATTACGATAAGAGAAATAGCGGAGAAGCTATTAAATGGTGAAAGGGGCAATCATAACGTTATTACCGGACCTTTTCATACACTTGTAACCAAAATAGCGTATCCCCTGTACAGAAAAGGAAGAAAAACAGATAAGTTTTATGCGACGGATGATTGCAACGGCTGTGAGCTATGTCAACAAATCTGTCCTTCCGGTACCATATCTATGTATCTGAATCGTCCGGAGTGGACAGAAGAGCGTTGTATCCACTGCCTGGCATGCATACACAGATGTCCACAAAAGGCAATACAATATGGCAAAAAGACAGAGAGTAGAGGTAGGTATGTCAATCCAAATACAGAGCTTTAGTTAGATGATGGCTTTACAGCTATCCTCTTTTTAAAGAATCAATAAATTTTTAGTAGATCAAGGAGAGATATTGATTGGAAGAATTAAGGTTCGAGGTAGAATATAGGAACAGAAAAACCTTGGGGATCAAGCTTGATGGCTCTGACACAATACGCGTTCTAGCCCCTATAGGCACAAGCGACAGGGCAATAATGGACGCGCTTAATCAACAAGAAGGCTGGATACGAAAAAAGCTAAGAGAACTAAATAACCTGGAAAAACCAGAATCCATAGGTTTCGGGAGTTCTATTCCCCTGCTTGGAGGGACCAAAACTTTACTACCAAATGATGAAAATTTAAAGGTTAATAATCCAAAGATCCTAACTGACTCCATTCTACTTGGTTCAAAGGAGTGGAGTAATATAAAGCTAAAGGAGATACTCATGGATTTTTATAGGGAGAAGACCAGGGACCTTGCCGTAGAAAGAACTGAACTATACTGGAAGGCTATAGGTAAAAAACCCACGGGAATTTCAGTAAGGAATCAGAAGACAAGGTGGGCAAGCTGTTCTTCAAAAGGTACCCTCAGCTTTAACCTTAGATGCTCGATGCTTCCAATTGAGCTATTTGATTATATAGTCATGCACGAGCTTTGTCATCTAGTTCACCTGGATCACTCCAGAGAATTCTGGGAGATGATGGAAGAGGTGCTTCCTGATTATAATGACAAAAGGAGGCGTCTAAAGTCAGAGGGAACTACCATCTTTAGATATTTTTGGGGAGAATGAAGTCAGAGAAAATTGGGTCATAGACCCTCTTGTGGGTATACATTACCTTGAAGGGGGGATACCAATGATAATCAGACGGGCAGAGGTCAAAGAAAACAAAGAACTCACTGAGCTCTCCGTAATCTCGGAAGCATATTGGGGTTATGATAAGAAATTTATAGATGCTTTTCGTCAGATATACAGTATTACTGAGGACTACATCAGGAATCATCCAACCTTCGTTATAGAGGACGAAGGAAAGCTTGTTGGATTCTACAGTGTGATAGAAAGCGATGACGAGGTTACTCTTGAGTACTTTTACCTGGACCCTGCCTATATTGGAAAAGGTTTAGGCAGGGAGCTTTGGGAACATCTGCTTGAGTTTTGCAGAAGCAGGGGTATCCTCGAGTTTGTTTTTGTTTCCAGCAGGGAAGCAAAGGCATTTTATGAAAAGATGGGAGCTGTCAATACTGGAGAAGTCAATTCCCTGGTTATGAAAGACAGAAGGATATTGAAATGGAAGATGATCATATAATATTATTCAGGGGGAGATCTGATGACAAAGTATAGCTTTACATTAAAGGAAACTGATGGAGCAGAGGTTTCACTCAAGGATTTTCTAGGGAAAAAGACAGTGGTGTATTTTTATCCTAAGGATAATACCTCAGGCTGAATCGTTGAAGCAATTGGCTTCAGGGATCTGAAGCATGAGTTCGAAGCAATTGATACAGCTATTATCGGGATAAGTAAGGATGATTTGAAATCCCATGCTAAGTTCAGGGATAAGAACGATCTGAACTTCCTTTTGCTAAGTGACGAAACTGGGGAGGTACATGAGCTTTTCAAGGTAATCGTTCCTAAGAAGATGTATGGCAAGGAGTATATGGGAACAGAAAGATCAACCTTCGTTTTTGATGAAAATGGTGAGCTTATAAAGGAATACAGAAAGGTCAAGGCTGATGGTCATGCTGAGGAGGTACTTGCCTTTTTGAAGGAGAGATTTGATTGATATATGAAGGAACTGTATATAGGCCTCCATCTGAGGCCGGAAGCTGGATACTACAGGCAACTATTGGCTGCTCTCACAACAAGTGTACCTTTTGCAGCATGTATAAGGAGAAGAGCTTCAGAGTAAGAGCAACAGATGAGCTTATTAACGAGATCCATAAGGTCGGGAAGCTTTATCCGGATGTAAGGAAAGTATTTATTGCTGATGGAGATGCTTTAATGATAAAGACTGAGAATCTCAAGTATTTACTATCAGAGATAAAAGTTACTTTCCCCAAACTTGAGAGGATAGGAATTTATGCATCCCCAAAAAGCATACACTCGAAATCTGACGAGGAGCTTGTTGAGTTATACAAGGAAGGGCTTGGGATTGCGTATCTGGGGCTTGAATCAGGGGATGATGAGATCCTGCGGAGAGTAAAGAAAGGAGACACAATAGAGGGAATTATTCGAGCCGGGCAGAGGATAAAGGCTTCAGGGATAAAGCTATCTGTAACTGCAATATCAGGACTTGGTGGAAAAGAAAGATGGAGAGAGCATGCATTATTGACTGCATCTGCCGTAAATGAAATCAGACCTGACTACCTTGGTCTTCTAACACTTATGGTGGAGCCTGGGACAGAGCTTTTGAATTCAGTTCAGGAGGGAGGCTTTCAGCTTCTGACGCCATATGAGACTGCAATAGAAACTTTATCGCTTCTAGAAGAGCTGGATTGCGAAGGGCTGGTTTTCAGAAGCAACCACGCCTCTAACTATATTGCACTTAAGGGGACACTTAATAAAGATAGAGACAAGCTTATTGATCAGCTAAAAAGTGCAATTGAGGAAGAGGGCTTTAAAGATGAGTCCTTCCGAAGGCTTTAGTTTTGTTGACTGTGTTTATTAGAAACCCCCTCGGGGTAACCTAAAATATGGAAACCAATAAAAGGAGGATGAAATTATGACTCAATACCACGAGCCTATCGAAAGGCTGGACGACAAGACAATGGACATAACAAGGGCGATAATGAGCCTTAAAGAGGAGCTTGAAGCTGTAGATTGGTATAACCAAAGAGTAGCAGCTACAAACGATCCTGAGCTTAAAGGCATACTTGCACATAACAGGGATGAGGAGATCGAGCATGCCGTCATGACATTGGAGTGGCTGAGAAGAAATATGGATAAGTGGGACGAAGAGCTTAAGACGTACTTATTTACCGAGGGTTCTATCATCAACCTGGAAGAAGGCGGAGATGAAGAGGCACCGCAGGATAAGGGATTAAGTATCGGAGATCTTAAATAGGAGGTTGAAAATATGCTATATAGAGATTTGGCTCCAATAACAAAAGAGGCGTGGGGAGAAATCGATTCAAGGGCATCAGAGGTCCTGAAGTCTTATCTTTCCGCAAGAAAGGTAGTTAAGGTAAATGGTCCTAAAGGACTTGACTATAACGTTATAACAGAAGGAAGACTTGGGGATGTATCAAAATCAAAGGAAGTGGAGTTCGCAACCTACAAGGTGCTTCCATTGACAGAGGCTAGAGTTGAGTTTGAAATGAACAGGTGGGAGCTGGACAATATATCCAGAGGGGCAAAGGACATAGACTTTGGACCACTTGAGGATGCTTTGGAGAAGATGGCTCTATTTGAGGAAAATGCTATCTATAATGGCCTTAAAAAGGCAGGGATAGAGGGTCTAAAGGCTTCAGCATCCGGTAAGCCCATAAAATTTGGTGAGAATGGAGCATCTATTCTTGATGCCGTAACCAATGGGGTAATTGCTCTTAGAGAGGGATTTGCAGGAGGTTCATACACTCTCGTTGTAGGGAAGGAAGCTTATAAGAGGATCCTTTCCCATGATGGCGGCTATCCATTGAACAAGAGGATCGAGAGCCTTATCCAGGGTAAAATCATCCTGAGTCATGTAGTAGAAGGAGCTTATCTTCTTCCCTATGACAATGAGAACCTGGAGCTTACAATAGGCAAGGACTACACGATAGGGTATCAGTCTCACACAAGTGAGAAGGTAAGATTCCACGTCTCTGAATCTTTTACCTTTAGAGTTCTTGATCCTGCATTGATTGTAAGGTTTGAGCTGTAATAGATTTTGAAATAATAAATATTGAAATTAAAGGGGATCCAGACGAGGATCCTCTTTCGTTATTCCAGGAGCATTGTTAATGAATTTACAAATCTAGCCATTATACTCTTCCAATGTTACAATGGACTAGATAGGGAGGAGTACGATGAGCAGCTCAGCATATAACAGAAAAAAAGAATATCTGACGACAAGCGAAAGCTTATATAAAAGCGCTATTTATCTGGCATGGCCTGTAATTATCCAATCAATACTTCAGGTATCTGTAGGAACCATAGACATAAAGATGGTGGGTACTCTTGGGGTCGATGCCATATCTGCGGTGGGGACAAGCCGGAATATCATAATGATCCTTCTTGTGCTGGTCATGGGTATCTCTACCGGTACCACTGCAATGGTCTCCAGGTTCATCGGCAGAGGAGACGATCGCAATGCCAGCAGGAGTGCAGGTCAGGCATTTCTGCTGTCACTTATGCTTGGTGCCTTCATAATGCCCGTAGGACTTTTGACAAATGAGATGAGTCTAAGACTCCTTGGAGTGGATGATACTGTTCTGGTGCTTGCTGTGGACTACATGACTGTATTTTTCATAGCAATACCTTTCTTTTTACTACACTTTATGGCAAAATCGATTTTCCAGGGAGCAGGAGACACCAAGACTCCTCTAGTAATAGATATAATAATGAATCTTGTTAATATAGGTGGGAATTTTGTATTCATATTCGGCATGCTTGGCTTTCCTGCTATGGGAGTTGCAGGAGCTGCAATAGGTACGGCTCTTTCAAGGATAGCTGGAGCCACACTGGGGTGGGGAGCACTGCTTAGCGGCAGATTTGCAGTGAAGGTTTACCTGAGAGATATGCTTAAGCCTATTTGGAGCGCAGCAGGACAGATAGTCAGGATAGGGGTTCCTGCAGCTTTGCAAGGGCTTTCAAGAAATGCCAGCACCTTTGTTCTGTTTGCGATCCTGGCTAGAACAGCTGATGCAGCTGCAGCTGTACCGGCATTTGTAATTGGGACCAATCTTAACCAGTATGCTCTTATGCCCGGACTTGCCATAGGAACAGCAGCAGCGACCTTGTCAGGAATGAATTTAGGTGCAGGAAAGCACGAGAGAGCTGAAAAAAGTGGAAAAGCTACTGCGATTCTTGGGGCTGGTACAATGCTCTTTATTTCAGTTTTGTTTGTAATATTTGCCAGACCCTTTATAAGCTTCTTTCTGGATACTCCTAATGAAGAGGTTATCTCCATAGGCAAGGCTTATTTAATGATAATAGCAGCCTCTGAGCCTTTCCATGCAGTTGCGATCATATCCTCAAAAACTATGCAGGGAGCTGGATTCACAAAGAAGCCCTTCCAGGTGACGTTTTTCAGTTGGGTAGTTATAAGGCTTATACTGGCATATGTGCTAGCACTAATAGTAGGTCTCCAATCGACGGGAGTTTGGATAGCGATAAGCATATCCTCAGTTATCTCAGGTATTTTAGCCTATGGGATATTCTTAGGTGGAGAGTGGAAGGGAGTAGCTATTAATCCCTTGAGTGAGTAAAAAAACATGTACACCAATACCCTAATGGGGTATAATAAGGTATGAATCTAATTTTTCTGGAGGTAAATATGATCACTACAGACGTATCCTTATCAATAGCTTTCGGAGCGGGGGTTTTGTCTTTTTTTTCACCCTGCTTACTTCCGATGATCCCTGCATACATAATGTATATTACAGGAGCTGATTTTGAGGAGGATCTCTCAAAGAGGAAGCTTCTGGCTGTTACAAGGACCCTTGGTTTTATCTTGGGATTTACTGTCATATTTATGATAATGGGTACCTCTGCAAGCTATCTAGGTAGGTTTTTTGTACAGAATAAGCAGTTATTTTTCAAAATAAGCGGAATATTAATAATTGCCTTTGGGCTAAATATGATGGGTGTTTTAAAGCTCGGGTTTTTAAGCGCTGAGAAAAGGGTAAAATCACCAAGAAAGATAACTAATTGGTTTAGCTCCATATTTATGGGGATGGCATTTGCAGCAGGATGGACTCCATGTTTCGGGCCGGTACTGGCATCGATCCTTGTATTTGCAGGTTCAGCTGGAACTGTATCAAAGGGCGTACTGCTTCTGCTTATTTACTCAATGGGCATGGCGATACCTTTTTTGCTCACAGCAATATTCATCAACGTATTCATTAAATGGATGGAAAAAGCCGAGGGCTTTATGAAGTACATGCCCTATATAAGTGGAATAATACTTGTAATTTTTGGAGTGTTGATATTTTTCAATAAGATGGTAGATATCAGCAGGCTCTTACTATGAGGAGGTAGAATGTGAAAAATAAGAATATAATAATACTGGTAATAGCAATTATTGCAATTACCACTGGAGCTATTTTATTTCTGAACTATACTGGAAATAATGAAATCACAGGTGAAACACCTGAAGCTCCGGTAGTTTCAGAGCCAGCAGAGTCTGGATCATCCGTAGCGCCTGAGGAGACAGTAGGTGCTGGAGAGCCTGGAGCAATAGACGATCCTGAGGTTGCAAGGCCTGTAGGAACCGGGGTAGGTAACCTTGCACCGGATTTCACCTTGCTGAATCTTGAGGGTGAAGAGGTAAACCTCAGTGATTTTAGAGGAAAGCACGTATACCTTAACTTTTGGGCTACCTGGTGCAGCTTCTGCGACATGGAGATGCCTGACCTTCAAAGAGTATATGATGAGAATGACGATATGGTAGTGCTTGGAGTAAATGTTATGGAAAACCTTGACGACGTAAAACCCTATGTCGAGGAAAATGGGTTGACCTTCCCAGTCGTTCTTGATGAGGAGGGCATGATGGGTTCGCTCTATCTGGTTAGTGGAATGCCAACGACTTACTTTATCGACAAGGAAGGAGTAATTCTCGGGTCAATACCTGGCATGCTCACCTATGATCAGATGATGGATGTATTAAACCAAATGAGAGAGCTTGAAGACTAGTCTTAGGACTGGTCTTTTCTTATGGATTTGATTGCGAGGCTTGGAGAGTGTATATTTGTATATAGAAATATTCTTAAGAATTTTGTAAGCTTTATGTCATGTTTATCGTAAGATTATAAGTCTACACTATAGATATACTCGAGAAGGGAGGATTTCGATGGATAATACACGCATTCTGGTAGTTGACGACGACAAGGAGATTGCTGCTGCGATTGGCAAGCTTTTAAGGCTGGAGGGATACGAGACATCTGAAGCCCACACTGGAAAACAAGCTCTTGAATACCTTGGAAAAGATGAGTACAAGCTAATCATAATGGATATCATGATGCCGGAGCTTGATGGACTTTCTGCAACCTTGAGGATAAGAGATAAGTGGAATATGCCGATAATAATGCTTTCCGCTAAATCGGAGGACTCTGACAAAATCCTTGGATTATCCATAGGTGCTGACGACTACGTTACGAAGCCATTCAATCCACAGGAGCTTTTAGCCAGAGTTAAAAGCCAGTTGAGGAGGTTCACTTCACTTGGAGTTCAGGGCCAAAACAAAAACGGTACCAGGGTCGAGGTAGGTGGACTTGAGCTAAACACTGAAGCCAAGGAGCTTTTTGTTGATGGGGAAGCAGTGAGACTGACTCCTACAGAATACAGGATCATGGAGCTCCTTATGACAAATGCAGGTATAGTTTTCTCTGCAGACCAGATCTATGAGAGAGTTTGGGAGGAACAGCCTTATTCAGTTGAGAACACTGTCATGGTACATATCAGAAGAATTCGTGAAAAAATCGAAATCAACCCTCGGGAACCAAAATATTTAAAGGTGGTGTGGGGTATTGGATACAAAATTGAGAAGCTTTAGCAGAAGCAAGTTAACTAAGCTCCTGGCGTTTTTCCTAGTCATAATAATGACAATAGCAATGAGTGCAATAATGATTTATACTTATTTTACGGGAATTAATCCTGAGGTGTTATTGACGAAGAATTATAAGAGTAGTGAAGCTTTTAGCAACAGCTTAAGCTATACCCTGTGGAATATTGAGGGATTGTTATCGGGTGAAGAGGTTGAAATTGACGAAGGGATCGTATTCTTTGGAACAAACGATGAGAGGACTATTTCAAATCCTTTTCATATAACTGAGACTATAATCAAAAACACTGGAAGCGAGTATTATATCCTTAAGGAAGGATATCTTGTCAGCAATGAACAGGGAAACGATATTATGGTTTCTAGGTACTCTGGTAATCCATCCAATAAAGTGATTTTTACTTTCAGTGACAAGTATCTGGAGGCAAAGCAGGAGCAATGGGACCTTGGCAGAGATAGAATGATGCCGATGGCTACCATATTTTTTGGCAGTCTGGCAGGAGTAATTTTTCTTGTATCATATCTTATTTTGGTAACAGGTAAAAAAGTCGGGGATGAACAGATCTATCTGGCTCCAGTGGACAAGCTGTTTACTGAGGTAATACTTGCTGTTGCACTTATTGTAGTTGGACTCTTAGCCCTAGTATCAGGTGCTCAGTTAAGGTATTTCGACTATCCGGAGGTGTGGAGAACCGGATTTGACCTTACCTCAATGCAGACCTTGGCACTTTACACCATCTCTGCAACTGTTGCATTGACAACAGGGGTATTGGGGGTAGCTATCCTATCTTCAGCCAGAAGGATCAAGAAGGGAGTATTTATCAAATCCAGTCTTATCTTTAAAATATGGGACAAGGTAGTTGGATTCTTAAGAAGCTTCTTTGACGGCAGCAGAATGGAAAGCTTTCCTCTAACGAAGAAGCTTCATAAGAGGCAGATGATTTTTGTTGGAGCAAGCTTTATAATTGTGATTTTGTCATTTCCATTTTTGACTATACCGCCTATTTTCATAATGCTTGTGGTCCTTGAATTTATGTTGATATTCTGGTACTTTAAGTTCAATAAGGTTACATTTGAAGAGATAAATAAGGGCTTTGACGACAGCTTAGAGGATCAGATGAAGGCTGAGAGGATGAAGGTAAACTTGATAACCAACGTTTCTCACGATCTGAAAACTCCCCTGACATCGATCATAAGCTATGTAGATCTCTTGAAACGTGAGGATGGGCTGAATGAGACCTCCAGGGAATATGTCAATATTCTTTCAGATAAATCCAACAGACTGAAAAGCATAGTTTCTGACTTATTTGAGCTTACAAAAAGCACTAGCGGGGATATAAAGCTGGAGCTTGAGGAGATTGACCTGAAGAAGCTTCTACAACAGACCCTTGGGGAGATGAACGACGGTATCGAGTCATCTGGTGTGCAGGTAAGGACTGAGCTTCCCGAAGAAGGATTAATTATCACTTCTGACGGCAATAAGCTGTACAGAGTGCTCCAGAATATAATCGACAACGCTCTAAAGTATTCACTAAAGGGGACAAGAGTATATGTAAAGCTTGAGAATACAGCCAGTGAAGCGATCGTTTCTGTAATCAACACCTCTTCATATGAAATGAGTTTTACTGAAGAGGAGATACTCCAGAGATTTTACAGGGGAGACGAGGCAAGGAGCGGTGAGGGCAGTGGTCTAGGTCTCTCAATAGCTGAGAGCTTTACCAGGAACCTTGGCGGGAGATTGAGAGTACTCATTGATGGTGATCAGTTCAAGGTGAAAATTGAATTTCCGTTATAGACTATCCCCCCTGGAGCTTAGGGGGGATTAAACTTATTGCACTTTGCCAGCTTTATTGATACAATTTTTCAAGAGATACTTTTAAATTGAAAAGGAGCACTGACATGAAAATTGGATTGATAGGACTGCCATCGACGGGCAAGACTTCATTGTTCAATCTGCTTACGGGATCAGAAATTGAGGTTTCTGAGTTTTCAACAGGCAAGATTGAGGCAAATATTGGGATAGCAAAGATACCTGACGAAAGGCTTGATTTTCTCAAGGCTATGTATAAGCCTAAGAAAACAACACATGCGACCATTGAGGTAATTGACGTACCTGGTCTCGTAAGAGGGTCATCCTCAGGCAAGGGAGTGGGGAACCAGTTTCTTGATAATATAAGAAAGACAGATGTATTAGTTCACGTGATCAGAGCCTTTCAGAACGAGCATGTTCTTCATGCTGACGGCTCAGTTGATCCAATGAGGGACGTGGAAACCATAAATATGGAGTTGCTTTTCGCGGACCTAGCAGTTATCGAAAATAGGATCGGAAGGATAGAGACCTCCAAGAAGGTAACAAAAGAGAATCTTGAGGAGCTAGAGGTTCTCAAGAAATGCAGAGACGGACTTGAGGAAGGGCTTTTGCTTCACAACATTCAGTTGGAAGATCACGAGAGAGAGCTTCTTAAAACCTTCTCCTTCCTGTCGGAGCAGCCTGTGATAATGGTGGCAAACATAGATGAGGACCAGCTTACCTCGGGAACTTATCCTGGAAAGGATGCAATGACGGCACTTGCAGCGGAAAGAGGAACACCGCTTATAGAGATCTGCGTAAAAACGGAGCTTGAAATAAACAACCTCGATGATGATGATAAGCAGTTATTCATCGAGGAGCTTGGGATCAAGGAGTCTGGAATAGACTTATTATCAAAGACAGCTTATGATTACCTTGGGCTGGTTTCCTTCCTGACAGCTGGTGAGGATGAGGTCAGGGCGTGGCCTATAAGGAAGGGGACAATTGCGAAAAATGCAGCAGGAAAGATCCACTCTGATATTGAAAAGGGGTTCATCCGTGCTGAGGTATGCAGGTTTAATGACCTTAAGGAGCATGGTTCAATGCATAAGGCAAAGGAAAAAGGCCTTGTTACACTTGAGGGCAAGGAGTACGTCGTCCAGGATGGAGATATCATCAACTTCAGGTTCAACGTTTAGCGGAGAGGACATCCTCTCCTTTTCACTATAGCTTAAAGGAAGGTTTTGATTTAATGGAGGATTTGATTAAGGGGATCGCTGGGGAAGGCTGTGAGATACTTGTTCCCTTCAATGACAGAAAGCCTCTCGAGGATATCGAGAGAAGCATAATAAAGACATATAGAAAGCACGTATGGACTAAATTTATTAAGGCGATAAAGGAGTATCAGCTTATTGAGGATGGAGACAGGATAGCAGTAGCAATATCCGGAGGTAAGGACAGTCTTCTTATGGCAAAGCTGTTTCAGGAGCTTAAGAAGAACGGCAAGCAAAATTTTGATGTGGAATATATAGCCATGGATCCAGGCTATCATACTGACATAAGAAAGCTTCTTGAGGAGAACTGCAGCTATTTGGAAATACCTGTCCATATTTATGAGGCAAATATATTCCAGGTCGCCGATAAGATCGCCAATGACTACCCATGCTATATGTGTGCCAGGATGAGAAGAGGCGCTCTTTATGGTAAAGCAAAGGAGCTCAACTGTAACAAGCTGGCACTGGGGCACCACTTCAATGACGTGATCGAGACGACGATGCTGAATATGCTGTGTGCAGGCAGCTTTAAAACCATGATGCCAAAGCTGAAGGCTCAAAATTTCGATGACATGGAGCTTATAAGACCTCTTTATCTTATAGAGGAGAAGTATATAGAGAGATTTATTCAGAACAGCGGGATTTGGCCGCTTAACTGTGCCTGTATGGTAGCAGCAAAGAGGATAGGTAATAAAAGGTACGAGATAAAAGCATTGATCGAGAGCATGAAAAAGGATTTTGACAATGTAGATATATCCATTTTCAGAGCAGCTCAAAACGTAAACATGGATGGTGTGCTAGGCTGGGAGAAGGATGGAGAAAAGCACTCCTTTCTTGACGAATATTGATAAAGGACAGGTGATAGAATGAGGATGATTTCCTGGAATGTAAATGGGATAAGGGCTAATCTAAATAAGGGGTTTATGGATTATTTCAAGGAGCTTGACGCTGATATTTTCTGCCTTCAGGAGACTAAGATGCAGGTTGGCCAGATCGAGATCGAGCTGGAGGGTTATCATCAATATTGGAATGCAGCAGAAAAAAAGGGTTACTCGGGTACTGCAATATTTTCTAAGACTAAAGCTCTTAAGGATTCCTATGGGATAGGGATCGAGGAGCATGATAAAGAGGGAAGAGTCATAACTTTGGAGTATGATGATTTTTATCTTGTGAATGTCTACACTCCTAACTCAAAGACAGGTCTTGAAAGACTGGATTACAGGATGATATGGGAGGACGAATTCAGGAAATATCTCAAATCGCTTGAGGAAACAAAGCCTGTTGTGGTATGTGGTGACCTTAATGTGGCTCACAAGGAGATAGACCTTAAAAATCCAGAGACCAACAGGA
Organism: uncultured Gudongella sp.; assembly: GCA_964533235.1. GTDB lineage: Bacteria > Bacillota > Clostridia > Tissierellales > Tissierellaceae > Gudongella. Next base: position 17,917 of record CAZHLQ010000344.1, read on the forward strand.
AAAGTGCAGGCTTTACAGATGAAGAGAGAGCTAAGATGACTGAGCTTCTGGACAGCGGCTTCATAGATACCTTCAGACATTTCTATCCGGAGCAGGAGGGAGCATATACCTGGTGGTCATATATTACAAAGGCAAGGGAAAGAAATGCTGGATGGAGGATAGACTACTTCCTGGCATCAGAAGGACTTAAGGATAGGCTCGTAAATGCATCTATCCACGACCAAATAATGGGCTCGGATCACTGTCCAGTGGAGCTGGAGCTTAAATAAAAGAAAAGAAGGGTTAACTATGATATATAAGCCAAAACAGATCACAAGAGTAGTATTTGGACTATTCTTATTTGCACTCGGCATAGTAATGACGGTAAATGCAAACCTGGGAGTATCACCATGGGATGTATTCCATCAAGGCTTGTCAAAAACCTTTGGGATAACACTTGGGAGAGCGAACATAATCACAGGACTATTTATTATTGGTCTTGATGTTGTGCTGGGCCAGACCATAGGTTGGGCAACCATAATGAACATGCTGTTGATAGGGACTTTTATAGATATACTTATGCTAAACAACCTGGTACCAGTGTTTGACTCCTTCATACCAAGCTTGATAATGCTGCTTCTGGGCGTGCTGATCGAAGGCTATGGCTGCTTTATCTATATATCAGGAGGTATGGGTGCAGGTCCAAGAGATGGTCTGATGGTTGTCCTTACAAGGCGAACTGGGAAATCTGTCCGAGTAATAAAGAGTGCGATCGAGGTGATCGTTGTAACTGTGGGGATATTCCTCGGTGGTAAATTCGGGATAGGAACCTTGATTATGGCACTGTTTGGTGGGATGATATTCCAATTTGCTTTTAAGACCGTAAACTTTAAGGTCAATCAAGTGCAGCATAGATTTATTCAGGATGATCTTAAGCTCCTCAAAGGAGGGGCATAAAACAGGGATGGCGAGGAGCCATCCCTTTGTTATACTTCAAAAACCTGATTTCTGTGGGTGATTTCAATGATTTGTGTATCATTCTTTCCTATCTTGTTGATAAATTCTCCAATTACCTTGTAGTTATCCCCAAAATGAAGAGGGAAAAGCTTCTCCGGATGGATCTCATTTATAAAGTATTCTCCTCCAAGGTGAAAGAAGTCACCTAGCCTTGGATCTATTGGGAAGAATGCCAAATCGATACTTTGTCCCTTTAGCCTTGAAATCTCATCCTTGAAGGCTGTCTCCATCCTTCGCTTTTCACCCTTGGAGTCATCATCCCAATACCACCAATGAAGGTCGCCTGCAAAGAAAACAGAAGCACCATCGACCTTTACCAAAAAGGAAACGCCCATATCAGTGGAGCCCAGGGTCTCGATTAGAACATCAAAGACTGTCAGCTTTTCATAAGGGGCCATTCTCTTTATCGACTCAGTACTGTGTATGTTTATATCATCGCTGAGCACATAGGTAATAGAGGGATTTTCCCTACTCCATCTGAAAATCTCCTCGTTAAAATGATCAGGGTGACCATGGGACGAGAACACTATGACAGGCTTGTCCTTAGGTATTGAGATATCTCCCCTGAAATAATCGAAGACCAGGAAATACTTCTCTGTCTCAATCGTATATCCGCTATGGTAAAGGTACTCAATTTTTATGACTTTATTCTCCATTGCACTACCTCCTTGGATTATGTAAAGGATACTTACCCTATTTTTAACTATTATCCATCTTTTTTTCACCTTTCTTTCACATACCAGGGGTAAAATTGTATCGAAGGTAAAAGTTTAGAAGGGAGTAAGGACAATGGATGAAATAAGGATAGATGACAATGAGAGAATTCAAACACAGAACGAGCCAGCCAGCCATCAGAGAAGACCGGGATGGTTCAGGCTTCTTGCAGCAGTACTTGTAGTGGCGTTAATTGGAGGCTTTGGGGGATTTTATGCTGGGTACAGGATTATCGGTCCTCCTAATGCAGAACCAGCCCAGGAGATAACCATTAGTCCAAGTGACGGTATTACTACAGTTTCAGCTGTGGCAAAAAAAGCTATGAGCTCAGTCGTTGGGATCACAACAGTTGAAACCAGATATGGGGGATTTTTCTTCTCAGAGCAGGACGTAAGCGGAGTAGGCTCAGGAGTAATTGTAAACAGCGACGGATATATACTGACCAATTCACATGTGGTGGCAGATGGAAATGCCAAAGAGCTTAAAGTTTTGTTCGATGATGACCAAGAGCTGGATGGAGTCGTTCTTTGGAACGACCCACTATTGGACCTTGCTGTTGTCAAGGTAGAAAAAACTGGACTTGTTGCTGCTGAGCTGGGAGACTCGGACCAACTTCAGGTTGGAGAACTGGCAGTAGCTATAGGAAATCCACTTGGTCTTGAATTTGAAAGAACTGTAACCAGTGGCATAATTTCTGGCCTAAACAGATCCGTCAAAGTAGATGCAAGTAATATCATTGAAGGGTTGATCCAGACAGATGCTTCGATCAATCCGGGCAATAGTGGAGGACCTCTTCTTAACAGCAAGGGCGAAGTAATCGGGATCAACACAGCTAAAATGACATCTGCTGAGGGTCTTGGATTTTCGATACCTATCAATCAGGTCAAGACTATCATTGATGAGATCCTTCAGACAGGGAGCTTCCAGGGAGTGGTGATGGGCATAAAGGGTGTTTCTGTAGAGGAGTATGAGGCAAGACTAGGAATAGACCTGTCAACTGATGAGGGAATTGTAATAATCGAGGTTGTTCCCGAAAGCAATGCTGCAAGAGCAGGGATCCAGAACGGAGACATTATAACTGCAATTGGAGGAAAACAGGTTGAGACTATGAGCCAGCTCAAAAGGATGCTTTATTCTTACGATGAGGGCGACAAAGCAGAGCTTAACATATCGAGAAGTGGAGAAGAAAAAATCGTTGAAATTGAATTTTTGAGGCAACAATAAAAGAAGCGGCCTAAATTGGCCGCTTTTCCTATTTCATGTAGAATTCCTCTAGGTATTCCTCATAGGACATAGCTCTGTCCCTAAATCCTTCAGGAGTAATCTCTATTATTCTATTAGCTATAGTCTCTATAAACTGATGGTCATGTGAAGTAAATAGAATACTGCTCTTGAAATCCTTAAGGCCGTTGTTAACAGCAGTTATAGATTCAAGGTCCAGATGGTTTGTGGGCTGATCAAGTACAAGTACGTTTGCATCCTTAAGCATCATCCTTGAAAGCATGCACCTTACCTTTTCTCCTCCGGACAGTACGCTTGCCTCTTTAAGAGCCTCCTCGCCGGAAAAAAGCATCCTTCCCAGGAAACCACGTACATATATCTCACTTTGCTCTACGGAGAACTGCCTCATCCAATCCACAAGGTTCAAGGTGACGTCCTTGAAGAAGTGTGAGTTATCCTTAGGGAAGTACGAAGTTGTGATCGTCTGACCCCACTTGAAGCTTCCGCTGTCTTGATCCTCCTCGCCCATCAGGATCTTGAAAAGCATTGTTATTGCCATTTCATCACCGATGAAGGCTATTTTGTCGCCCTTGTTGATTCTGAAGGACAGATCAACTATCGCAGAGTCCTCGTCTATCCTTTTATTCAGTCCCTCTACTGTAAGTATTTCATTACCCACCTCCCGCTCCATATTGAAGCTGACAAAGGGGTATCTTCTCGTTGAAGGAACGAGATCATCCAGAGTTATCTTATCCAGCAGCTTTTTCCTGGAAGTAGCCTGTTTAGATTTTGAGGCATTAGCTGAGAACCTTGCGATGAAATTCTGAAGGTCTTTGATCTTGTCCTCTTTCTTCTTGTTCTGGTCTCTCATCATTTGAAGTGCAAGTTGACTTGATTCGTACCAGAAGTCGTAGTTTCCAGCGAACATTTTGATCTTTCCAAAGTCGATATCTACCATATGGGTACAAACCTCATTTAGGAAATGCCTGTCGTGGGAAACTACTATTACTGTACCTTCAAAATCTCCCAGGAAGTCCTGAAGCCATCGAATGCTTTTTACATCCAGGTGGTTTGTAGGCTCGTCGAGGATAAGAATACCAGGATTCCCGAAGAGAGCCTGAGCCAGAAGAACCTTTACTTTCTCGTTACCCGTAAGTTCTTCAACCTTCTTATCGTGGAGGGAGGTAGGTATGCCCAAGCCTTGCAGCAGTGATGATGCATTGCTCTCAGAACTCCATCCGTCCATTTCTGCAAATTCGCCCTCCAGCTCGGATGCCTTGATCCCATCCGCGTCAGTAAAGTCTTCCTTTGCATATAAAGCATCCTTCTCGATCATTATGTCATATAACCTCTTATTGCCCATTATTACCGTTTCAATGATGCCGTACTTATCATATTCATAGTGATCCTGCTTCAATACACTCATCCTAAGGTTGGGAGCAATGCTGATATCGCCCGTATCAGGCTCGATATCTCCTGATAGTATTTTCAGGAATGTACTCTTACCTGCACCGTTAGCGCCTATTACACCGTAGCAGTTTCCGGGTGTAAAAGCCAAATTTACATCTTCAAATAATTTCTGGGAGCCATATCTCAGACCCACGTTATTTACACTAATCAAATCCTATTCAATCCCTTTCCTGTGAATTCATCAAGCAATTATATCATATAGCCTAATTTTTAACCACACAATAATACATAAATCAAAAAACAAAGCCGCATCGATATCGATGCGGTAATCCCATTATTATTCCCAAACGCCAATTTTTGTAATCTCAAGCTTTTCTCTGCAAATATTATCTGTCCCCTTAATGCCCTTCCTCAATCCGATCCATGCAAAGCAAGCTAAAGCTGCAATAGTTCCTAACCTTCCTCCTATCCCCACATAAGCATTGCTTGCTATCAAGAGCATAACACCTGATAGTGCGGATATGAGTGACATTTCAAGAGTTGAAGGTATAAGCTTAGTCGCCGCCATTCCTGCATAGGATGCACATGCCGCTGCAGCTGCAAGCTTCCCACCTATTTCAGGGAACAATACAGGCAATATGATACCCGCCACAAGAGTTATTACTGATGACCCGAACACAGGTCCCTTCTTGAATTTATTTGAGATCCCGTAGCTTAAAGTGCCTGCTGCGGAGGCTGTAAGTATAAATATCAAATTTTCCATTGCTTCCCTCCTACGACAACAAGCCTATGATCGCCTTAGTTATTAGCGTTGAGAGAGCGGCAGTCGTTCCGCCTTTTCCTCCGATACCTGCATATACCTCGGTTGTCCCCAGCACTACTAGTGAAAGAATCGCTCCTCCAGTAAAAGCCCAAAACATCGATGGCAAAACAGCTGTAGAGCTCATGCCTACAAAGGATGCAGTATAGGCTATCCCTGCTAAGGGACCTGGTAATAGCAATGCAGCCGTTAATCCCACCATCCCATTTGATACGATAGCCCCAAGTCCAAATTGATGGTTCAAAATATAAGTAATAGCTGCCGCCAAGGATGCACAAAGAAATATCTGCAGCTTTCTTCTATCAATGTTCATCTAAATCACCTAATCCTTAAGCTCAAAGTAATGCTCAGCTATGCTCACTGTGGCAAAACAACCTACGATTGCCATTGCAGCAGCGTTTGACAGGTCAGTTGTATTAAATAAAGTAGATGCAAGCATTCCTGCACTTGTTGCAGCAAAAGCACCCAATCCTATTAGCTTTCTCATCCAAATCAACCTCCAGTAATTATGTCTGTAACTCATGATAATATATTGTTA
>CAZHLQ010000345.1:0-1541 GCA_964533235.1 uncultured Gudongella sp.
GCGGCAAGGAGCTTCATACCGGCGCTCGCTTCTGCGCCAAATGCGGTGCGGCGGTGCTTGACGCGCCCGCGAATCCTGCTCCCGTGGCACAGCAGCAACCTGTGCCGCAGCCACAATTTATAACCGAGGCACAACCTCAAAAACCAATCCCGCCCGTTGCGACACCAAAAAGAAAAAGTGCCGCAGCACCGAAAAGAAACGGCGGGCGTAATGCGCTGTGTATTATATTGTCCGTCTTGCTCGTCATACAGACCACTGTGGTGGCGCTCTACGGCTGGCCGGGGTTTATGGTGAAGGGACGCGATGGCTCCGATCCGGCGGCGGAGACATCCGACGTCTTTGAGAACAGTGTACCCGCCGGGCTGTCCAACATCCAGCTGACGCGGGAGGACTATGCGGTCGAGCCATGGATCGTAAATGTGGGGCCTAAGCAAACCGTGGCGCAAGCGGAGGGGATCGCCGTGGACTTCGGCGAGTTCAATCTTCTGGAGGACGGGGCATTGGAAATACGGGATATGGGTGTGAAAGCAGACGGCGAAAACGGCTACAACGCCCGCTGCTATGACCTCTCGCTGGGGGACACGACCGAGTTCCCCACCTGTGTGACGGTCACCCTTCCCTACGAGCCGACCGCTGATTCGGCCGGCGGGCCGTTCGTGCAGTATTATAACAACGGCGCGTGGGAGATGATGTATTCGGTCCGCGATGAATCGGCGGGAACGGTTACATTTTACACGGACCACTTCTCCACCTTCGGCTTGTTTGAGCACACCGGTGGCTACAACTCTGGTCCGCTTTCAAAGGTGAAAATCGACCCGAACAAGCTGGACTTGCTCATCAACAACTGCGAGAGCGATTCGGCGGCGTATTTTGCGATGATGCGAAGCGGCTCGCCCGAGGACAGCGGACTCATCAAAGCGGCGCTCGACGCGTTTGGAGCGACCAGCAACATCCTCTCGGGTGCGGATTACTCGGTAAGCTTTACCGAGAAGGCGCTTGAGAAGGGCAGTGCGTTCACGAATGAGTTCTCAAATGCCCTCGGAAAGGTGGGTGCGGGGCTCACTGCCCTCAAGATCGGTATGTCGTGGTATCGGACAGGCGAGGTGACCCAAGCGTTTACGGAAAACAAATACGACATCATAGAGCTGGGGCTGGGCGCTGCGGGCACGGCGCTGGGCGCAGCGCCACTGACCGTTGCCGCAAGCGGCGTGTGGCTTATGGGCATGGCGGACCAGACAATAACCGATATATACAACCAAGGCTACGACAGCCCCGCCGAACACGCCTATCAGGAATTTACATGGGAATATGTCGCCTACTCCAACACTCTCGGGGGTTTTTGCTGTCGGCTGCCTACCAAAATGCCCGCGCGAGCGCTGCTTGACGAGGAGATGTCGGACGCGGTAATCGTCAACGACGCGAAAATCTGGGCAAGGCTCATTGAGCGCGAGTATAAAAAATACCGCAGCGACCCGCAAAAAATGTACGCCGCGATAGACAAGATGCTCGACGACTACGCGAACACCTTTTGGCGGCTTAAA
>CAZHLQ010000346.1:0-2394 GCA_964533235.1 uncultured Gudongella sp.
ATCCAGAGCCATAGGAGAGACAATGATAGTAACCATAGCCAGCGGCAGCTCAAAAAACTTTACCTTTGATATAACTCAATCCATGCAGACCATGACGGCATATATCGTAGAGTTTACCAGTGGAGACGCTGGTAGTGGGACGGTTGGCTATTATAGCCTTTATGCAGTAGGACTTATTCTATTTATTTTTACCTTGATAATGAATCTTGGTGCACAGTATATATCCAGGAAGTACAGGGAGGAATACTGATGAAAAAGATCAAAGTTGACAGTAATAAAATAGAGAAAAGAGTCCGGCTGAACAATAATCTAAAAATAGTTTTTTCAATAATGACCCTATCTGCAGTCATTGTATTGGGGATACTTCTTTACCAGATTTTTAGAGACAGTATAGGATGGCTGGATATTCAGTTTCTTACCAGCAAACTATCAATAAATCCAGAAAAGGCCGGAATAAAGGGAGTAATTATCGGTACGGTATACATGATGCTGATTGTTATACCTGTAACCCTGTTGCTTGGTGTTTCAACTGCAATATACCTTGAAGAGTACACCAAGGACAGCAAAATGCAAAGGATAATAAAGATAAATATATCAAACCTTGCGAGTGTACCATCTGTAATATTTGGACTTTTGGGATTAACAGTTTTCTCAAGAGCTTTGGGGCTCGGTTCGAGCATATTGGCAGGTGGCTTGACAATGTCCCTGCTCGTCCTGCCTATTGTCGTGGTAGCTTCCCAGGAGGCTCTAAAGGCCGTGCCTGGGTTCTTAAGAGAGGCATCCTATGGCATGGGTGCCGGTAAGTGGACTACCATCTGGAGAGTAGTATTGCCAGTGGCACTCCCGGGGATATTGACCGGTGCTATACTTGGGATATCAAGGGCTATAGGAGAAACTGCTCCCCTTGTTGTATTAGGTATTCCAACACTCTTACTGAAAATACCAACGAGTATAATGTCAGACTTTACTACCTTGCCAATCCAGATATACTACTGGACACTGGATACGGTACTGACACCTGAGTACGCATATCTTGCGGCTGCAACCATTGTGGTCCTTCTGGCGACCTTGTTCATCCTTAATTCAGCTGCAATAATTATTAGAAATAAATTTCAAAAGCAATTTTAGCAGGGGGAAAAGAAATGAATGAACTAAACCAAGCAAATAATGGATATGTATATGACGTTCAAGGGTTAAATCTTTGGTATGGGGATAAGCAAGCCCTTATCGATATTAATATGAAGGTCAATAAAAATGAAATAGCCGCTATAATTGGACCTTCTGGCTGTGGTAAATCAACATTTATCAAAACGCTGAACAGGATGATTGAAAATGTACCGGGCGTTAAGACGACAGGAAAAATAATATATCATGGCAGAGATATTTTTGATCCAACTCTGAGAGTAGAGGAACTAAGAACAAGAGTAGGAATGGTTTTCCAGAAGCCTAATCCCTTCCCTAAGTCAATTTATGAGAATGTAGTCTACGGACCCAAAATTCACGGGATAAAGGATAAAAAGATCCTGATGGAGATTGCAGAGCAGAGCCTTAGAGGCGCTGCAATATGGGATGAGGTTAAAGACAGGTTGAACGACAATGCTTATGGTCTGTCAGGAGGCCAGCAGCAGCGGATCTGTATAGCAAGAAGCTTGGCGGTCAATCCTGAGGTTATCCTTATGGACGAGCCTACTTCAGCATTGGATCCACTTGCAACTCTTAAGATCGAGGAGCTGATGGAGGATCTTAAGAAAGATTACACTGTAATAATAGTGACTCATAATATGCAGCAAGCAGCCCGTATTTCTGACAGAACAGCTTTTTTCTTAAATGGAGAATTGATAGAATACGACAGGACGAATGTGATATTCAGTAATCCTTCCGATAAGAGGACAGAAGACTACATCACTGGCAGATTTGGTTAAGAAAAGCCCCCTGAGGTCATATCAGAGGGCTTATAAGACCTCTGATATGACCTCAGGGGGCTTATAAGACCTGGAGTGAGAGACCAGGTCTATTTTATTAACTTGGATACAAGCTTGAATTCGGGGCTCCCGGCCTTTTTCAGGAGATCGAAAAGCACTGTCTCCATATTTGTGATCACGGCACCCACATCCTTCATAAGCTCAAAACCACTACGCAAATTCTCCGCAGTTCTTGAAGCTACACCATCCGTAACCACAAATACATGATAGCCGTCATTAAGGAGATCTCTTGCCGTCTGGAATACACATACATGTGATTCCATCCCGGTAAGTATTATATTTTTTCTTCCACTGGCTATCAATAAGGATTTAAGTTCGTCATTATAGGCTGAAAAGACAACCTTCTCAAGAGGCTTTTCTTCCTGAAGGTGCTCCAAAAGCGAAGGCACAGTCCTGCCAAGACCCTTGGGAT
>CAZHLQ010000347.1:0-5979 GCA_964533235.1 uncultured Gudongella sp.
CCCCTCAAATTCTCCGATTCCTTTATTGGGAAAATCTAGTCTCTCTATCTTAAATTCAATAAGTCTATTCTTTCTTGACATACTATTCCTCCTAATAAATCAAGGGAAGACCTTTGTGTCCTCCCCTTTTGGCTATAACTATTATATAGAATAGATTTCGACTGTTCAATCCTTTTTATAGAGTATTAATATTCATAGACCTTAGTGTAATCACTGCTGTTCTTTTGAAAGGTATAATCCTGTTTATTACTGTAATAAACTGAGTCGAAGGTCGTGTCCACAACTACCCATTTACCGTTTATGAAAACCTCATTCCAGGCATGATAAACATCTGTATACCTGTTATACCCCTTAACAAGCTTTATAGGAACACCCTCGCTTCTCTTCATAGCTGCAAATAGTGAGGAATAGTCGTAGCAGATTCCGTTGAGTACTCTTAGGGTTTCATCTGGATTTGGAGTATAATCTGTGGTCAAACCGTTTATTTTATCATAATTGTAGGTTACATTCTTTACAATGAAGTCATAGCTGGCGTTAATCCTTCCTGTTGTGTCCGTAAGGCTTCCGACTAACTGAAGGTTTTTCTTTGTAGCAGCACTATCCGGAGTCCAACTGATAGTTTGTATAGAGTTCAGGTAAACTATATTTGGATCCTTAAGGTTTATGCTAAGGGTTTCCGTCTTTACATACCCATACTGATTTCCTGATATATTATTCAAAACGCTGACCTTGTACTCCCCATTTCCAAGCTGTAGCGGAAAACCATGTATAACTCCGTCTGGCTTTAGAGGATAGTAATATTTTGTATCTCCTTTTGCAACCATTACCTTAAGCTTCTCTGTACCACTGCCCTTGTAGCCAACTCTAACAAGGCCTTTATCCTTTTGGCTGGTATCAATATATGCTCCGGTTCCCGGGACTGTTGTGACCGTTTGTGCTGGTGTAGGCTGAGTGAGCAATGGAAGAGGCTGGACCACAGCAGTTGATTCCTTGTACTTTTCGTACGTCCTTTTCATAAGGACTATTGCCTGCTCTCTGCTTGTATTTTGAAGCGGGCCTATACTGCTCGAGTCTATGCCCTTCATTATTCCACTGGAATAGACAAACTGCATAGCATCTATTGCCCATAAGGATATCTGCCCTTTATCAGTAAATGGAAATGATGAACTCGTGGCCTTTGTGCTCATACCAGAGGCGTTCAATGTCCTTGTGATCATAACAGCTATCTCCTGCCTTGTTATCTTATCATGAGGATAAAAGCCTGTAGAAGATTTCCCATTTATTATCTGCAGTCTAAAGGCCTTTAAAACATCAGTATTTTTAGTGTCGGTAAAGGGATTCGTTCCAACCAAGGCTTTATTTCCTGTAAGTCCTTCGTAGAGCTTGACTGCAAGGGAGGAAAATTCCTCCCTAGTAATATCCCTTTTGTAATTGTTCATAACGCCGGAGGATGTGAGACCATAGCCATAAGCTTGCCTTAACTCGCTTTCAGCCCAGCTGCTCTGAGTCCCGTCAAGACTTAGAACTGCTGAGGTTGCATTTGCTGCAACCGGCACTAATATAAACACCAATATTAAAGCTAAACCAAAAAATCTTTTCATAAAAACACCCCATTGCAAATTCAGTGAGGCCTGTTCTATTCCTCCTTAAGATATCTGGATAGAACATCCAGGTTGAAGCTATATTGAATAGCATCGTCCCTGGATATATAACCCTCATTACATAACTGGGCAACGCTTAGATCCATGCTTGTCATGCCGTCTGATCTTCCTGTCTGGATCGCAGCATCTATTTGGGGTACCTTTCCTTCCCTGATAAGGTTCCTAATAGCCGGATTCACAAGCATAATCTCAAATGCTGGAACTCTTCCAAGCTTCTCTGAAGGTATAAGCTGTTGAGATACCACACCCTGGAGTACGGTAGACAGCTGAACTCTTACCTGCTGCTGCTGATTAGCGGGAAATATGTCGACGATCCTATCTATGGTCTTTGCAGCCCCAAGTGTATGGAGCGTTGAGAATACTAGGTGACCTGTCTCTGCAGCTGTCAGTGCAGCTGCTATCGTTTCGTGGTCTCTCATCTCGCCAATAAGGATAACATCAGGTGCCTGCCTCATTGCAGATCTTAAAGCCTGACTGTAGCTCTTCGCATCAAGGCCTATCTCTCGTTGGTCTACAATACTCTTGTTGTGCTTGTGCAGATACTCGATTGGATCCTCAAGTGTAATTATGTGGCAGGATCTATTTCTATTGATTAAATCAATGATTTTTGACAGAGTAGTTGATTTGCCACTGCCTGTTGGTCCGGTGATCAGAACTAGCCCTTTTGTACGCTTATGAAAGTTTAGGACTGATTGTGGTATCCTCAAATCCTCGGGTTCGTCCTGTATAAAGCTTAGAACTCTTATAGCTACAGCAAATGAGCCCCTCTGGTTATATACGACTACCCTGTACCTTCCAACTCCCTTAAGAGATACAGAAAAGTCCTTATCTCCGTTTTCCAGGAATTCCTTATAGTGTTCCTCTCGCTTAAAAAGACTCTTGGCGAATTCCTCCGTATCCTCGGGATTTAGAACGGGATGATCCAAAGGAACGAGCTTTCCATCAATTTTAAATGTGGGAGGTACGCCTACAGTTACGAATATATCTGATGCTTTCACTTCTACTGCTCTTTCCAGGAGCTGATTTGAATCAATCATTTCCGATTACCTCCACATCTTCAAATTCAATGCTTTCATCATAATTAAAATCCTCAGGAAGAATCTTAACAGCCCTAACTATAGCTTGATCTGGTACTAGTCTGTATACCTCCACCGAAAGGAGAAGCTCACTTCCATTATCATTATTAAATATCCTTGAAATCCCAATAAGCTCAGGAAAATCATTAATCTCAGCCTCAGGATACGTCGACTTTATTGTTTCAATTGCAGAACCCAGATCGCTGCCTTTGTTTTCCTTGAGAATCTTGTTGATTGAGCTTATGAAGCCTGATGCTTCACCCTCCAATAAGTAATACTCCCTTGTCCATCGGGAATTCTTTTCAGCAAGTCTGTAATCAGCATAGGATGATGATATTGCCAGAATACTGAATACCATAAGAAGAAGGAAGGTGAGGATCACAAGAACACTTGAACTGCCTCTTCTGTTTATAAGCATCATGGTTCGATCACCTCCAGAGGTGTAAGGATATATACTTTTGTTTCCACCGAATTTAATATCGGCTCCGCTTCCTTGCCCTTAAAGTATGGTTTAAGCCTTTGAACTTGAAGTGTTAGTTCATAAAGTGACTTGTCTTCTTCCACTTTATCTTCGCTTTCCATTGCCAGAGTAGCTACGAAGAGTATATCATCACTGTCTTCCTCAACAGATTCCCATTCTTCATCGAAGTAGCCGATTTTTTTTAGCCTATTCCCGTATTTCATAGCATATTCGGTGTACATTTTATTCAGTGGCTCTTCATCCCACTGCTCTGACTTTATTGATTCAATAATCCTCGTCGATAGGAATACGCTTCTGTCAAGCTCCTCTGCGCGCAAGGCAATATCCTTTGCTCCCATAAAAAGCTGGATCATAATTGTTCCAGCAATTGCCAGGGTCCCAACAGAGATTATTAATTCGACTATCGTGAAGCCACTTTTATTATAAGCTTTCCTCATAAACCAACTCATCCTAACCTCTCCCCAACTTACAGCTTGGATAAATACCCTTCAATCACAGAATCTTTGTCTTCAGACTCCAAAATCACGTTAAACTGGATGCCACTGTCATCCTCCTCAAGTATAAGCCCGGATAACTCAACTATCTCAAAGCTGGAGTCAGGTTCCGGCTGTCCCCCCAATGGAATAAGCGATTCCCTTAGAAAGCCTTCATGTACAAAAATTACCGTTTCATAGGGCACACCATCTATTCGCTGCAGCATGACGAGACAATCTCCGACTATGGAATCATAGCCTGCGATTCTTATGGCATCAGTCTCCATAGACTGCCTGGCTTTAGTATAGATGTAGGATGCAGCCACTCTTAGACTAGAGTTAGCATCGTTCAACCTGGTAGTAGATGAATAAACATCCGTTCCACTGCCAACCAGTGTAAGTGTTGCTGCTGAAAAAAGGATAAGCAGCACCATTGCCAGTATCAATTCAGTAGAAGCTCTTCCATTCCTTTTTCTCATTCCTACACCTACCTTTTAATAACCTTTATTTGTGGAGCTATATTCGAACCCTGAACATCATAATGGTAATAATATGTCTCCTCGTCCACAATTATTCCATAATTGTCACTTAAGTACTCCAAAGAAGGAGGATATCCCCCCTCGAGTGCATAGCACTGCACCGAAGCCCTCATCAATGCTTCCTCGAGAGCCTTGATCGAATCCTCGCTGCTGTTTTTAGATACTGATGATACCGCACTATAAGCTGTGATTATAATTACGATCGACACGATCATCAAAACTATCCCCTGTCCCCCCAGGAGTCTTAGAAGCTTTTTCATATATCCACCTCCATGGAGTTATCCTATGGATGACATTATCTGGATCATCGGCAGCATAACAGTCAAAAGTACAATACCGACTACAACCGACAGTATTATCACCAGGGTCGGTTCAATTGATGATGCAAGTCTATTTGCTGCTCTGTCAAGCTCTACTTCATATATCTCAGAAAGCTTTTCAAGTGTAGAATCGACCTGACCTGATTTTACTCCTACTCTAATCATTTGATTGAACAGTGACGGGAATATTCCCGCTGACTGCATAGCATCGGGGATAGATTCACCACTGACTAGCTTTTCCTGAACTGATCTCAGCCTATCAACAGCGTATTTGTTGTCTGTAAGTGGAGCAGACATTCCAACTGCTTCTTCAAATGGTATACCTGCTCTAACCATCATACTCATCCCCTGGGAAAACCTTAGGGTTATAAGGCGCTTATAAAGACCTCCAAATAATTTGGAATCAAGAAGGAAGGAATCCAGTCGTGCTCCCCCGTTGCTGCTTCTGGAATAAAGAAATAATCCCACTACAGCTGCTCCTATGATCACCATGATCCAGATAGCTGCACCCTGCAGGCTTTTTGCGGCACTTAATAGCACCTTTGATGACTCTGGTAAATTACCTCCAAGTGAAGATAATACATCCTGGAATACTGGGAATACCTTAAGAACAAGCAGCATTAGGACAGCTGACATAAGGACAAACAGTATTATTGGGTACACAAGAGCACTCCTGACCTTATACTGTATCGCCTCCTGCTTCTCATAAAATCTGCTGAGCCTTTCCATCTCAACATCAAGCATTCCAGTCTTCTCTGCTATTTCAGTCATCTGGATGAAATAACCAGGAAATAGTTCTTTGCTTTTTAAAGATTCAAAAAGCTTCTTACCAGCCTTTACATCCTCGTATATCCCAGCAGAAAGAGACTTGAGCCTGCCATTTTCAAGCTCATCCTTCATTATCTCCAGTCCCTCCAGATATGGTACTCCTGACTTCATTATCACTGACAGTTGATAGGAAAACAGTGATAATTCCTCCATACTTAGTTTCCCAGAACTTCCTTTACCTTCGCTCACAATCATACCCCCCTGAAAAGTCGCGGCTATCAGATTACTGCGTTTACAGAATTATACCCCTAAGCCATTGTTGGTACGCACAAATGGCTTTATCCTCCGCCTCTGAGGAATTTAACCCTCATCGAATCAAGAAATCCTTCTTCTATATCTTCTCGCAACCAGAGATCTATCCTGATCTGATTCATTTTAAAAGAACCTAATCGAGTCTCCGCCTCATTTCCTATCTTTGCTCTCCAGCCCTCGCCTGCGTATTCATCCTTACCGATCTCTGTACCAAGCTGTTGAAAGTATTCTTCAAACTCCGATTTTTGAAATGATTTATATTGCTTTATTATATGCTTCGTTTTCATAATATAACCTTAACCTTTGTACGTTAGTATTACCATAGTTTCTGATGCTCCTGATTATTATT
>CAZHLQ010000348.1:0-2395 GCA_964533235.1 uncultured Gudongella sp.
ACGACTGTTGAGCCGATTATTTCCTCGACCATTATAAGCTTGGGGTCTATTGCGAATATATATGGGACTATGAAAGCTGCTAGGGCGATCTTCACCGCCTGGAAGCCTGTCTTCATAGAATTTGCACCCGCTATTCCGGCACCTGCGTATGCAGCAAGTGCAACCGGAGGTGTTATGTCGGCGACTACTCCAAAGTATAGTATGAACAAGTGCGCTGACATTAGGTTTACATCAAGCTTAAGTAGGGCCGGAACTGCCATTGTAGCAAGTACTATGTACTTTGCTGTTGTAGGTAATCCCATTCCAAGTATTATAGATGCAATCATTGTGAAGAATAGTGTTAGAAGCAGGTTTCCTCCCGCTGCTGATACTATTAACTCTGCTATCCTGAGTCCAAGGCCCGTTAAAGTTACTACTCCAACTATCATACCAGCACAGGCACAGGCACAGGCAACTCCAACAGCTCCCTTAGCTCCTGCTTCAAGTGCTCCCAAGAAATCCTTGAAAGTAAAGGATTTATCTTTACGTGCAAGAGTTGCGATTATAGCTATTATCAAACTTACCACTATAGCCTTGAATGCAGCCAGTGTAGGAGTATTGCCTGCAACCAGGAAGTATACAATAGTTACAAGTGGTATTAGAAGGTAGCCTCTGCTAAGCATAAGCTTTCCGACCTTAGGAAGCTGTTCTCTGGGCAGACCCTTAAGACCCAGCTTTGATGCTTCAAGGTGTACCATTGTTCCTACTGCGAAATAGTATAGTATAGCAGGTATAGCTGCTGCAATTATTATCTTAAGATATGGTATTCCAGTAAACTCAGCCATAATGAAGGCAGCTGCACCCATTACAGGGGGCATGATCTGTCCGCCAGTTGAAGCTGCTGCTTCGACAGCTCCCGCGAAGTATGGCTTATAGCCTGTTTTCTTCATAAGCGGAATAGTAAAGGCTCCTGTAGTTACTGTGTTAGCTACTGAACTGCCTGAAATAGAGCCCATGAAGCCTGAAGCAACAACTGCCGTCATCGCCGGGCCGCTTTTTAAGTGTCCTGTAAGTCCGAAAGCCATATCTATAAAGAATTTTCCTACCCCTGTCTTTTCAAGGAAAGAACCGAAAAGAATGAACAGAAATACGAAGGTTGCCGATACACCCAACGGTATACCCATTATACCCTCAAGTCCCATATACATGTGAGATACTATCCTCGTCAGAGAGAAGCCTCTGTGAGCCAATACCCCCGGCATCTGTGGACCAAAATATGCATATGCCAAGAATACAATAGCCACTATTGGAAGCTCTGGGCCAACTACCCTTCTTGTTACCTCCAGTGTAAGAAGTATAGCCAGAATTCCAAATACAAGGTCCATTGTAGTAGCGTTGCCACCCTTCAGAGCGAGCTGCTCAGGGAACAAGAATACATAACCAAATACTACTACTCCTATCCCCATAAGCACGAAGTCTAATATGGCAGGTTTTTCCCTGCTGGATTTCTTGCCTGCAGGATATAGCAACAGTCCTAGGATAAATGCAAAAATTATATGTAATGACCTCTGTTTATAGGATAATAAGGTGCCAAAACCAGCAGTGTAAAGATGAAAGGATGCCATTGCTATAGCGATAACGGTTCCAAATTTAGCAACGTTCCCCTTCAGCTTCCTAAGCTTGGAGGTTTCCTTGTCATATTCCTCCATCAGCTGATCAACATCCAATGCTTCCTTCTCAATTATATCTTTTTCTTCAGTCATCTAAACCCCTCCTTTGCTAGATAATCAATTAATGACATTTTTTGGGTTTTAAATTTGATCCCTTCCGTAGGATCTGCAAAATCAAGGAAAGGATATTCCTTTTCACGGATTATTAATATATGGTTTGCTCGTACTGCACCTACCCTGTAAACAAGGTCTGTTATTTTCATGTCAATATTATACAGTCTAAAGCCTTGCTCTGTTACCTCGAAATCATAAGGTGATGTTGAGGGCAACCCTGCCCCAAAGGATTGAAAAATTGTTTCCTTTAGTACAATGTCCCCGGTTTGTATCTCATAGATCTCCCATACCGGAGTCAGCTGGACGGAGTGTGTGTATTTAACAGTAAAAAATCCCCCATCTCCTAATTTCCAAGATCTGAGTACTTCTCCGGTTCTCATGTCTGAGGCCGTGAGAAAGTCCATCTTATAAAGGGAAGAAAACAATAAAAGTATGATTGCAGCTGATGCAAGTATTTTAAAGAATAGTGGAAAGGTACTGATACTATCAGTACCTTTCCTTAAGACTCTATTGTACACTTTTTACTTTATTCCCATCTCATCGTAGTATTTTTGTGCTCCAGGATGAACGTCAATCGGCATACCAACAAGTGCTGTTTCAAGCTTTATGTCATTTCCTCTTGCATGAGTATC
>CAZHLQ010000349.1:0-9115 GCA_964533235.1 uncultured Gudongella sp.
AGAGCAGCGGACAAAATCGAAAATGCATAGAGAAGTGCATTATGTCAATACCCAGATACCACGAATTTATGAAATCTATTCTAAATTATGCTTAGGGATCAAATCATCTATTAAAGTAAAGAGACATAAATAATACGATCGGAAGACAAGGATTTAAAAAATTTGTAGACGCATAGAGTAATCATGGAAAAGATTCTGAAAAGGAGAGTTGAGATGCTAAATAAAGCAATAGAAATTGCAAATCGTACACATGCTGGACAGCATGACAAGGCAGGCGAGCCATATATACTTCATCCTCTAAGAGTTATGCTAGGATTAGAAACTGAGTTGGAAAGAATTTGTGGAGTACTTCATGATGTTGTTGAAGATTCAGATATATCTTTTGAATATCTATTAGGAGAAGGCTTTAGTGAGGAAGTAATAGATGTATTGGATCATATCACTAAAAGAGATGGAGAGAGCTATGATGATTTCATCGGCAGGATTATAGATAATAAAATTGCATGCAAAGTCAAGCTGGCTGATCTCCATGACAACATGGACATTACAAGGATCAAAAACCCAAGGCCAGAGGATATTGAGAGAATTAAAAAGTATAAAAGAGCAGCGGACAAAATCGAAAATGCATAAGCGATTGTAATAATTTTGCTTATAACTACATCGATACATGTTGATTAGAATATCAAAGAGTTGATCCAGCCCAGACCAACTCTTTTGCTTTACCCGTAAAAATTACCATTCTTCTCCCTTAAATACTCAAGCTCCTCCATTGTAGACTCTCTTCCGAGATCTTCATTTTGATAAGGGTATCTGCCGAATCTATCAAGAACCTCCCTGTGAAGCTTCTCAAAATATAGAGTTCCCCCACCGTCCTCAAGCTCCTCAAAGTATTTCATTGCCCAATCATGAAGATCAGTTGATTCTGAGTGCATGAAAGGCAGCAGGATATACCTCTTTTCATCCGGAGTCAGCTTGTGATAATCAGGGCTATTTACAACCTCCTGAGAAAGTGCAATAGCCATCTTATCCTGAGTATACGTCCTTATGTCATTTCTGAAAAGGTTTCTTGAAAACTGGTCCAGTACTATTATCTCAGCCAAACGCCCCCTGATATCTCCTCTCCAGTCCACCAGAAGACCCTCCTTTGCGGCCTCCCAGGTATCGAAGAACTGTGTCCTGATTTTTTTATCGAATTCATCGTTCTCATCAAAATGCAGCGGTACATGCTCTGGTAGAAACCAGAAGCTGAGAACATCCCCGTAGGTTTTCACTGCCATAACATCAACCCTTTCTTAATTCATTTGTATTTGTCTATATACCAGAATAGCCTGCTTTATAATCATCAAACCTCCGGGATTTTGTCTCAGCAATCACCTGATTAAGTGGTATAATGTTGATATAGACAAATTTACAGAACGTATGATCTGAATACATATTATGTGAAAGTGGATGACCATGAGAAGATTTAACTTCAATATTGCACCTAAGTACATACTGACAATAGCTGCAGCTCTTGCTGTGGTTTATTTGCTCTGGCCAAAAGGAAATTTCAATGAGGATTTATTAAACACAGACAATATATATCAGCATATTGAAGATCTGTCGTCGGAGGAATACCAAGGTAGACAGGCAGGATCAGAAGGCGACGAGAAAGCACGGGAGTACATAGAAAGCTACTTTAGACAAATCGGTTTGAAACCGGCAGGTATAGACAGCACTTACTATCAGCCGTTTAGTACAGTCATGCCAGACATAGATACCAGTCCGATATTTACCGTAGGCTCTGTTGAGGGAGAAATGATTTTCGACCTTGATATTTACGAGGATTATAATGTGGTGCCTTCCCTGAACGGAGGAAGCATTGACTATTACGGAGATTTGATAATTGCAGGCAGTGACCTACTCAGACTGGACCCTGAGGTTATCGAAGGCCGTATTGTAATCATCGAAGCCAATAGACTGCTCCCAAAGCACGTAAGCTACGTTAGGGAGTCCGGAGGCAAGGGGATATTATGCACTACGGGTGTCAATGTATATGATCGCAACAGGAGAGTGGAGTTGCTGAAACCTCTCAGCATAGCTGGTAAAGCAGGAAAGTCAATATTTATTGGTTACTTTTCTTATGACATCTATTATAAAATGATCAAAATGATAGGTGAGGGAAAAATCGGAGTAGATGGTAATACGTATGACACCATAGAGGGAGCCAGGCTAAAGGTAGACATGAGCTTTCCAATTGTCGAATCAGCAAATATTCTTGGAAAGGTGGATGGGAAATCAGAAAATGGAGAGATTCTGCTTATCACTGCTGATGTTGACGGCTGTGGAGATGGAGCAAATGGCAAGTATTTCCCTGGAGCCTTCAACAATACATCCGGGATAGCGGTCCTCCTTGAAGTCGCCAGAGTCATTGCAGAGCAGGATAGCTTACCATATGAAACGATCGTATTCGCTGGCTGGAATGCCCAACAGCAACAGCTATGGGGTTCAAGCTGCTATATCGACGATCCGATTTATCCTCTAGATAGGACTACTGTTATTCACCTTGGATCAATTGGCAGGGAAACGATAGAAGGGCTTAAGGTATCAACTGACATGCTTCATGGAACTATATTGAAGGACAAGCTAATCAATTATGCATTGGATTCAGGCCAAAAGGTAGTTTCAGGGCCTCTGGGCTATGGTTCCATAACCAGGTTCAATGACAAAATGGTTTCTGCAGTCAGCCTATATGATTCAAATGAGGTTCTAAATACCTATGAGGATAGTCCTGAAAAAATTAATAAGGACAGCTTGGAAAATGCAGCGAGGACTGTACTTAGCTTTGTTAAGCGCGATATATATATGGACAGGGGCTTTGATTATCTGACATCAATTGACAAAATCATAATTGCAATATTTGCCTTGGCAGGTCTTACAAGCTATATTATAGTAATTGCATATAATACATATCCTAAGGTTAGGCTCTTCGGACGTCCAATAGAGGAGGTTTATTATTCCACGGGGAGCATCTTTATAAGAAAACTCTACACAGTTGCGGTTTTCATCATCATCGCAGTATTCATACTATCTTTTCTTGGGAATATAGATCCAGGTACTGATGCAAAGCTTATTGGAGATGAATTACAGACAAACCTATCCCCATATTTGACGTTAAAAAAGAGTATATTGTTCATAAAATCTATGTTCTACCCATCCACATATGGTGATAATGCGGCGGGAAGTATTATTGATGTAGTATATAATTCAAGCCGCCAAAGCCTGATCCTTATATCTGCATCCCTTGTTTTATCAACGATACTTGGTATAGTAAGGGGGATGTACGAGGGCTACAGGTCGAAAACCTCAAGACTTACTTCGGTGGGATCTCTCATATTTTTCTCTATCCCCGATGTTCTTATAGTGCTATTGACTTTAATGGGATATGCGGTTCTGGCTAGAAGTTTCCCTGAGATCAAAGAAGCCGAATACGTTAAGGAATTATTAATGCCGTTATTAACACTTACAATAATCCCTACAGTCTACATCTCCAGGATCACCTTTATCACTATCCAGGAGGAACTGGGCAAGGATTATGTAAAGAATGCATTTGCAAAAGGTTTCTCCAGGAAGAAGACTATATTTTTGGAGCTTATGCCTGCAGCTGTTTTTAAGATCATCGATGCAATGCCTTCAATAATGACAATGCTTCTTACAAATATGATAGTAGTCGAGTGGCTCTTTTATTATCAGGGGATATTATATTATCTACTGTACTTCTACAAAAGACATGACGTTTACAGCTTCGTTCCGTTGGCAATGACTTTGGGTCTAATCTACATTACATTTACGAAAGGTATACAGCTATTGGCAAGGCTGATAAATCCCCTTAAGAGCAGGAGGGTGTATAAATGAGAAGAACTAACCTTCCTCTAATACTGGGGGCCTTAATATTAGCATTGATCCTCCTTGTTGCGGCTTTCCCAGGACTATTCACAGATAGCAGCCCATATACCATACAGCTAATGAGATTCATACACGAGGATGGTAAGCTGGATGCAGAAAGGGCGCCCTTTGCCCCGAATATTGATCATCCATTTGGTACGGATGATTTGGGCAGAGATGTTTTAAGCTATATTATTTATGGAACAAGGCTGACTATAACACTGGGTATTTTAATAGCTATTGGACAATTTCTTGTCGCCGTTCCTCTGGCTTTGCTTGGAGGTTTTGGGAACAGACTGGCAAGAGGTATCATCCTTCAATTCAATGTTGTATTCTCTGCTATCCCAGCTTTGCTGATATCGATCATCCTTCTTAAGCTGGATTACGTTACTGGGCTGGATAAGAAAAGCTCGATCACAGCCTTTGTTTTAGTACTGACGGCAGTAAGCTGGCCTAAGCTTGGAAGCCTTGTAATGGAAAGAGTTGAAGCGATATTGAATAAGCCCTTTATAAAGGGTGAAAGAGCAATAGGTAAGAAAAGAATAAGGATCGCTTTGGAAAATGTGATCCCGCATCTTGCACCGGAGCTTACGATTTTGTTCTTTATGGAAATTGCGAGAAACCTTTCAACATTGATGCAGCTTGGCATATTTTCAATATTTGTCGGGAATCTCGGTATCATAAACGATTCAACTTCCGGCGTAAATATTAATACGGATATTAGTTTCGAACCGGAATGGGCTAGCATGTTGAGCACATCAAGGACTCTAATCAGCACAGCTCCATGGGCAGTAATGTATCCTGCGTTAGCTTTTTTTGTAAGTGTACTTGGATTCAATCTATTCGGAGAGGGCTTGAGAAAGCAGCTGCAAAGTAAGGACTCCAGAATGACTTTGATTTTCAGAAAGCTTATAACCTTTGACTTTAAGTATCTATTGAGGATGATCGACAAGAGGAAGCGGCTAAAATACGGCATAACAGCTGCATGTATCAGCTTGGCTATAATCGGCATAAGTCAGCTGACAAGAGTAGATCAT
Source organism: uncultured Gudongella sp. (assembly GCA_964533235.1). GTDB lineage: Bacteria > Bacillota > Clostridia > Tissierellales > Tissierellaceae > Gudongella. Next base: position 4,962 of record CAZHLQ010000349.1, read on the forward strand.
AGTATGACCTTGAGACTTGATAGGACTGAGCTTCCTGAGAGTTCTTTAATAGGCACTAATGAGTCCGAAGAATTGGCAGTCACTATTTCTGAGGAGATGGATCGTCTAGGACTCGAGCCACTTAAGGAAAGTTTCATGATCGAATATCCTATTGGAAGCTCTTACTTAATAAATGAACAGAGTCTGCTGCTTCAAAATGAAACTGGATCTATTGAATTAGTTCCAAACTTGGATTACTCATTTATATCAACAGGGAATATCGAGATAAAAGGTAAGGTGATCGATGCAACGAGTTGGGATATTTTTAGCTTTGATAACTTTGAAAGTCTTGATGGAGGGTTTGCTCTCATAGATAAGGCTTATTATAACGACATGGCTATAGATTATTTTATCAATGAGATCAAAGAAAATTCTAGAATAAAAGGAGTTCTGCTTATTGCCCGAGCAGGAGAGAAGCTTGAAAGCTTAATAGTCGATGAAAGCAGGGATATCCCAATAATACTAATTACAAAAGAGACAGCAAAATACCTAGCCGCTTATCCTGAGACCACGATTTCAGCAAAGAGCACTGTTGAAATATTGGGATCTAGCGGTACAAATGTTGTAGGTGTCTTAAGGGGAAAGGACGAGAATTTCGGCGAAGAAGCGATTGTTATTGGAATGAACTTTAACTACCTGACTGAGGGAGGAAAGGATGTCCTTGGCTTCAACCTAAAAATGATGGAAAAGCTTTGCACTGAATACGACAACAAGAGGTCCATTATTTTCATGTTTCTGGACGGTACCCTGGATGAGAAAAGACATGGCATATATTACATGGCTGAGGACTTCCCCTACAGCCCAAACAAGGTCCAGGCCTACGTTGATCTTACAGGTATAACTTCAAACCGCTTTGACTACATTAAATTCAGCTCCGCTCATGCACCATTGACAAGGCCTTTCGCATGGAGCCTAGGCCATCATCTTGGTCAGGAGCTTGAGAAGGCAAGGTTTGAGAACATCGGTTTTGAGACTGTTACAGTCGAGGATGAATTTTTGTTTACAGATAGCTATGCGGACAATGTAATGTTCTGGGAGAGAGGGGTCCCAACAGTAATTTTAGATACATCAGCTGAAGGGGAAGGAAAGAGAAATGTTGAAGAGCTAGGGAGTATAGTTTTGAAGGTAATAAGTGAAAACAATTATTGAAGCAATGTCCGATTAAGCTGTGAAGCAGGAGTTGATATTATGGAAAATGTGTTGCTGCAAGTTAAAAATCTCAAGGTATCCTTCTATCATGATAATAGCTCTCACCAGGTCGTAAGAGGCTTTGACCTTAAACTTATAAAGGGAGAGATCGTTGGCATACTGGGGGAATCTGGAAGTGGTAAGACGGTTTCTGTAACCTCTGTCCTGGGGCTTATCGATGATTCTTCTGGAAAATTAGATTCCGGGGAGGTCATATTTCAGGGCAAAGACCTTTTAAAAATAACTGAGAAAGAACTTAACAGAATCAGGGGTAAGGAGATATCTTATATATTCCAGAATTCCTCTGAGGCTCTTAATCCCTATAAGACTATTGGAAAGCAGCTCGGGCAGGTTTTAAAAGCCCATGGATTACAAAACAACAAGGAGATGATCCTGAACGTACTTAGTGAAGTTGGAATAGATGATGCTGAAACTGTCTTTGGGATGTATCCGTTCCAGTTGAGCGGGGGACAAAACCAAAGGATAATGATAGCACAAGGAATACTTTGTAAGCCTGTGCTCCTTATAGCAGACGAGCCAACCAGCTCAATTGATGCTTCACTGCAAAAAACTATTCTGGACCTTCTGAAAGATATAAGTATAAGAAATGAAATGTCAGTGATAATAATAACCCATAATTTTGGGGTAGCAAGATATCTTTGCGATAGGCTCTTGGTAATGTATGGAGGCCTTTTAGTGGAGGAAGGCAGCATGGTCGACATTATCGAATCTCCAATGCATCCTTATACAAAAGAGCTGATAAGGTGTGTTGAGTCACTTGATAATGAGGGCGATAATATGTATACGATCGATGGTTATCCTCCTTCGCCTGGAGATTTCAAGGATGAGTGCCCTTTTTACAGAAGATGCAGTGTCAGTGAAGAAGACTGCACCAAAGGTATGCCAAAACTTATAGGTATAGGTGGCAGAAATGTAAGGTGTGTCAAGTATAGGAAGGAATGATGCAGGTTGAAACCTTTGCTCGAGGTCAGTAAGCTTTCCAAGCACTATATAGTCAAAACAGGAGCATTTTCCGAGAAAAAAATAATCGAAGCGGTTAAGGATGTTTCATTTTACATAGGGGAAAATGAATCTCTTGGTCTAATTGGTGAGAGCGGCTCTGGCAAGAGCACCATCGCCAACCTTGTTATGAGATTAATCGCGCCAAGTGATGGAAGAATTCTTCTATTCGGTGATGATATAACAACTTTGGATGAAAATAATATGAGAAGGCTTAGAAAGGACATACAAATAATCTTCCAGTACACTGAAGCTGTCCTGGATCCACAGATGACCATAGATGAGCTTATTAGGGAACCGTTGATAATACATGAAATAGTAAAGCCAGTTGAACTTGAGGAGGAAACAGTGCGTTTGATGAAGCTGGTTGGGCTGCCTCCCACTGAAAGATGGAAGCTTCCGGGTCAGATAAGTGGAGGACAGAATCAAAGAGTAGTGATTGCAAGAGCAATCGCAACCAGACCTGGACTAATAGTGTGCGATGAGCCCGTATCTGCTCTTGACGTCTCAGTCCAGGGACAAATACTTAATCTGCTTCAAGAGCTGCGCAATGAGCTTGGGCTTTCATATTTATTTATTTCACATGATCTTAAGGTGGTTAAACATATGTGCGACCGAGTAGCAGTTATGTATAAAGGGGAGTTGGTTGAAACGGGAGAGACTAGGGAGATACTTAATTCACCTAAGCACGACTATACAAAAAAGCTCATAGATTCCATGCTTTAGCAGTGATAGCTATTGCAGTGCCAGAGTATTAATTAAATTATTTAGCTGTTTTCAAATATGTCTAGTATATGAAAGTGTTTGGCAATATAATAGTGGTAAGCGAGAAATGATTAAGATATTATCTCCAGCGGGTCGACATTTAAGGAGTCATTTATGGATGATGGAAAAAACAACAAGGTTCACAACAATATTTTTGGAAGCGAGCACCCATTGAGGCTATGGGCATTGCTTCTGTTTGTTTATGCTGTCTTAAGCTTTTTATACTTGAGCTATTCCTTCGACAGATACGAGAGGAATGCTTCTTCAGAAGCAATAATGCTTGGTCAGTCCCTGGAGACTATGTTCCATCCCGAGCATCTTAAGGAACTTAAGGGATCTTTGGAGGATATTGGAACACCTGAATATGAAATGGCTAAACAGAATTTAAGAAGACTTAAGGAAACAACGAACCCCATACATGCGGCATATTTATTGAGAAAAACCAACGATAGACTTGTGATCCTTATGGATTCAGAGCTTCCGGTGTCACCTGAATATACACCACCGGGAGAAGTGTATGAGGAAGCTGATTTAGAATATTTTGAACCATTTGAGACTGGAGAGACTGTTCTTACAGACATTACAGTAGACAGATGGGGCAAGTGGAGAAGTGTACTTGTACCAATCAAGCATCCTGATGCAAATGAGGTAATTGCAGTTTTCGGTATAGACTACGATGCAGCTGAATGGGATACCAGGCTATGGAGGCAGATGATACCTGATTTCATAATAACTCTGGCGGTACTACTTCTCTTTATAGCGTTTATCAGGGCCAGGATGAGACAAACCCAGTTGAAGAACCTCAGTAGACGGCTAGCCTATGATGAAGCATTGTACAGAGGGATATTTGAGCAAGCACCAATTGGGATAGGTCTTATGAATGGAGATTCATTTATAGAAAGCTCAGAGTATGGTTATCCTTCAGTTAATCCGAAATTTGAATAATTACTTGGAAGAGAGGAAAGAGAGCTTAAGGGAACCAAATGGATGGAGATAACCCACCCTGAAGACATTGCAACAGACATGATTCTAGCCGGGAAGTATAACTCCGGAGAAATATCTAGCTATGATCTTGAAAAAAGATACTTAAAGCCTGATGGAACTCCAGTGTGGGTAGATATGCATATATCATCGATTGTTAA
>CAZHLQ010000350.1:0-3411 GCA_964533235.1 uncultured Gudongella sp.
GTTCACTATTCACTATTCACTTTTTTTACTCGTTTACCATCTCTCTCCCCGGGGTATCATAAACAGAGAGGTACTTGACATGAATACCCATAGGGGGTATAATGAAATTGTAAATCATACAAAGGGGGATTTAGAATGCACGAAATAACAGTTTATACAAGCAGTACCTGCCCATATTGCACACTGGCAAAGAACCACCTGACTGAAAAGGGTGTTTCATATGTAGAAAAAAATGTATCGACAGATAAGGAAGCCAGAAAAGAGCTTATGGCAATGGGACACATGGGAGTTCCGGTAATCGTAATCGACGGCCAGGAGGTAGTAGGCTTCGACAAGGAAAAGATAGATAATCTTCTAAAATCATAGCAAAAAAAATAAAAGCTGAGGCGTGATCGCTTCAGCTTTCTTTGTGTCTAAGTAACTCTGCAATTAAGCGTTAAGAGTCTCCATAAGCTTGTCAAGGTCCAGACCATGAACCATTGCTGCTTCCTCAAGGCTCTCCATTTGGCTGGAAGGACATCCAACGCAACCCATGCCGAATCTTAATAGAATCTCTATAGCTTCAGGCTTCTTTCTAATAAGCTCACCAATAAGCATATCCTTTTTAACTTCCATGCTTCATCCCTCCTTTTAATTCATAGCATTATAGTAGCATATAAATATTATAATTGCTACATGATTTTTTGCTTTTTTGAAAATACTTTAGTCAATTTTTTAACAGGTGCTGGTAATGTTTAGCATCCACCAAATCAGGATATAGATATCCACAGGAGGGATGAGAATGAAAAAGAAAGGTTTGTTTTCCCTTTTAGTCAAAATACTTGTTTCAGCAATAGTACTAGGAATAGCAGCATGGCTTACACCAGGATTTTCGATATCCGGTGGATTTGGAACTCTGTTCATAGCTGCAACGGTTGTTGGGCTTCTTAGCTGGGGAGCAGTACAGTTCATAGGAGTAAAGGCATCTCCCTTTGGAGCCGGAGCCTCGGGATTTTTACTGACAGCTGTGATCCTTTACCTCACGAGGTATATCGTAGACGGGTTCTCCATATCAATAATGGGGGCTCTTCTGGGAGCGTTGGTGCTTGGGATCGTAGATATGCTGATACCTGGGAGCAGATTTAAATAACCAGATTTAAATAACCTATTGACTAAGGGCTATGTATAATGTAAAATAAAAAGAGATACCGTACAGGGGTATATTTATCGGAGGAGGAATAGAATGAAAATCGATATAACAAGTACTGCCAAAGAAGAGCTTGCAAAGGTTCTGGCAAATAAAAAGAATGAGAACAAGCTATTGAGGATCTATATCGCAGGCTATGGTTGAGGCGGTCCATCCTTTGGATTGGCTCTGGATGAGCTTAAAGATGATGACATACAAGTAGAAGAGGGAGAATTCAAGTTTGTACTTGAAGACCTTCTTACAGAAAACTTTGGAAGCTTTACAGTCGACTTCAGCGACAACTGGCTGAGAAGAGGATTCTCAGTATATCCAGATGGAGTAGCTGCGTCAAGCTGCTAATAATGACTATGAGGACAGGCAAACTATGCCTGTCCTTTTTGCTTTTTAACCCCTAGCCCCCATCCCAGGTAATTTTTTCTTTAACTAACAACTTCATACTACCTACTACCCTCTAAAATATTTCTGTTATTCACTGTTCACTATTCACTATTAACTGTACTAACTCTTGCCAACTATTCCCTCTGTGCTATAATTAAAACAGGCTAAGTTCAAACTATGAAAGGAAGTGATGATTGTGGAATCGAGCCCTTTGCCGGCGAGTTGTAAAACAAAATACGGAGCCATGGTCATCATTAGGATCATAGGCCTCCTCCAAAACTAAATATGGAAGGAGGAATAGAATGGATGAACTAAACATTCTTGAACTTATTGAAGAAAAGAAATACCTCCAACTGAAAAGGATCCTGGAGGAGATGAACGAGGTTGACATAGCGGAGATACTTGACGATCTCGACCTTCACACCGCACTTCTCATATTCCGGATGCTGCCAAAGGACCTTGCAGTAGAGGTCTTCGCCCACTTTTCCATCGAGCAGCAAAGGGATCTCGTAAATGCCATGACCGACAAGGAGCTTAACTTCATACTGGATGAGTTGTTCTTCGACGACATGATCGACCTTCTTGAGGAGATGCCGGCAAACATAGTAAACAAGATCCTTATGCAGTCCAGCAGCGAGGAGAGGAAGCTGATAAACCAGTTCCTCAAGTATCCTCCGGATTCTGCAGGAAGCATTATGACAATAGAATACGTCGAGCTAAGGAAGTCTATGACTGTCAGAGAAGCTATGGCGCATATAAAGGAGACCGGCCTTTCCAAGGAAACGGTCTATACTTGTTATGTAACTGACAAAAATAGAAAGCTTGAAGGAATCGTATCCCTAAGACTTCTTGTTGTATCCGATGAAAGCACTCTTATAGAGGATCTCATGGAGGATGAGGTCATATTCGTGGAAACCCATGACGACCAGGAGACTGTTGCAGCGGTATTTGTAAGATACGGCTTTATTGCCATACCCGTTGTGGATAAAGAGCACAGACTCACCGGTATAATCACCGTCGACGACATTATGGACGTCATGGAGCAGGAGGCGACTGAGGACTTCCAGAGGATGGCAGCGATGGCACCGTCAGAGGAACCCTACATGGATTCTGGAGTAGTAGCACTTGCCAAGCAAAGGATAGTATGGCTGCTTATACTTATGATTGCAGCTACGTTTACAGGTCAAATAATAACCAGTTTTGAAAATGTACTAGGATCGGTCGTAATATTGACATCCTTCATACCAATGCTTATGAACACCGGCGGAAGCTCCGGTTCTCAAGCATCTACTCTTGTCATCCGTGGTCTTGCTACAGGAGAAATAGAGCTTAAGGACGTATTCAAGGTCATTTGGAAGGAATTCAGAATCAGTCTTCTTGTAGGGATCACTCTTGCAATAGTAAACTTCGGCAGACTTATGATAATTGAAAAGGTCGAGATCCATATCGCTTTGACGGTATCACTTACACTTATTGTAACAATTGCGATAGCAAAAATAATCGGCAGCATAGCACCTCTGGCAGCCAAGAAGCTTAAGCTTGACCCTGCAATAATGGCAGGACCACTTATCACTACCTTTGTAGATGCTGTGACCCTTACGGTGTATTTCTCATTTGCATCGATGTTATTGAACCTGTAGTTAAGCGATATGCGTTATGCGATAAGCGTTAGTAGTTGGTAGTTGGTGGAAGGTTGAAAGTAACAAGCTATTAGCTGCTGGCTATTCGCTTTTAGTTAAAGATTAGATCCCTCGACTACACTCGGGATGACAGGGAGACGATTAAATTGTGAATTGTGCTCTGTGAATTGGTTCTCTTAAGGATCTCAATAAGCTAGCAGCTAATAG
>CAZHLQ010000351.1:0-4007 GCA_964533235.1 uncultured Gudongella sp.
CGCAAATCTATCACAAAATGAGTTAGCTATAAAGGTTGGAGTCACACCAAAGTATATCGGATTCTTAGAAAACGAAGAGAGGACCCCATCACTAGATGTCGCAAAGCGCATAGCAGATTGCTTTAATTTGACAGTAGATGAAATTTTTTTGACTTGAAATAGGACAAAATGTACATTTGATTAATGAAATTTGAAGTGCACATTACAGATACCCTATCAAAAAAATAATTCACATGGAGGTGAAGGGAATGGATCTTGGAAAAGAGTTTTATTCCATTATTACGAAAGATGTATTAACTGAAATATCAAGTGCTATGGCTAGTTTGTATTCGGAACTACTCTTTACAGACAAGAAGGATGCTGAAGAATTAGTTATTAAAATGACAGAGGAAGCAAAAAAAATAGTCAATTGTTATATGCAGGAACAATTGACCACTATTTTGAACCTTATAGACTTGTTTTGATTAGCTCGCTTATTACCTTAACAGAGATATCTTTGAGTGTGTCTAACGAAAAGGAACCAACTTTACTAGCAACAGACTTAGTTCTATTCCATACATTGTCTGACTTAACATTTTCCAAAAATTCATGGCCAGAAACAGTGAGGTAATGAATTGATTTTATACCTGGTAAATGTTGGCGCACTACAGGCACAGTAATAATATCCAATAAGTTTGCTTCATCTAGTTTGATAAGACAATAATGCAGGTCTTCTTTTGAATAAGCAGGGATTCTTTCATGCAACATATCAAAGTTTAATTGTTCTTCGTAGCCTAATTTTTCAATAGTAAGCAAGATGTCTCGGACACAATCAATATTTAGCTTCATAATTTTCTCCTTTGTTTTGTATTTACTGAATTACCAACTTATTTAACACCAGGGAGGTGAAGGGAATGAGAATACAAGGTAAAGGGCTAGACCTAATAGAGGAGTATGCAGAAAAGAAGAGGGACGCACATACAATGCTCCTATGCCAGTGCCTGAGAGAAATAAGAGAAATAAAAGAACTACTTATAAAGCAGAATGATAACCCCGGTAATAGCAGCGATTAGAGAAGCTATAACCCCTGCGGCAGTCAATAGAAGAATGATCATATTATACTTTTTCTGCTTAATTCTTTGCTCTTCCAGGTATCTGATGATTTTTGTTGAATCATCCAGAACGGAAGATCGTAGTGCTTCTATTTGGTCTTTGGTTAGTTTCATAATTTTCTCCTTCAATAAGTATTCAGCTTGCCAGAGCCTGTACTTAGATTATAGGGGAGTATGTACGCAAATACAACAAAATGGCAAAGGAGTGATAATTTGAACAATATTCAGCAGAAAAATAGCAGTAAATCTTTAATGGAAAGCGAAGCAATAATAAAAAGCAATGAAAGTCTGGTTGGCATGGGTGTTTGGAATATAGGCAACGAGCTAAAGACCATAAGGGACACTCAGAGCTATAAGCAAAAAAACTACAACTCGTTCGAGGAGTATACAGAGAAGGAACTAAGATATTCCAGGAGACACACTTATAACTTTATATCAATCGCTGAGAAATACAATGTGCAATCAATTGCACAAATAACCAACATAGGAATGACTAAATTGCTAGCTTTAACACAAATACCAGACACAGAAAGAGAGATCTTTATTGAGACTCAGCCAATTGAGGACATGACTACAAGAGAGCTACAACAAGCCATAAAGGAAAAAAAGGAGCTTCAAAAGCAACTAGAGGAAATACAGACAAGGCCACCTAGAGTAGAGGTCAGAGAAGTTGAGAAGGTGCCCTCAGATTACATCGAGATGAAAAAGAAAATGGAGCAACTAAAGAGAGAGCTGCTGGAGAAGGACCATGATCTAGAGGTAGCCAGAAATGAGAAGAGCTTTCTAGAACGCAAAGCAAGATTGAACGACTCTGAGGCCAGAAAATACAAAGAGCTAAAGGAGCAGATCGAGAATCTCAGTAAGCAAAAGGACGACCTAGGAAGGCAAATAAAGGCTAGAACTGAATTATCAGGCTTGGTAGTCAGGATAGAGAACATTCTAAAGACTGAGCTCGCACCAATAAGGTATAGCAGGGCCATAAGTGAGGCATCGACCGATGAAACTGTGATAAGAAATCTCTCAGAGATCGTAGACAGAGTAAGCCAGTGGTGCCAGGAGATGGAGAGGTACATCCCAAGCAGGTATAACTTTGTAGAAATAATAGATAGCGAGGTGATCTACAATGACTAACGAATTGCAGGTAGTGCAGCAGAACCTTGAGGGGATGGATTTTCAACAAATACAAGCCATCATCAATAAAAGCATGGCAATACAAAACCAGCAGCTGCATAAGTTTCTTCAAGATCTAAAGGAAGACCATGAAAAACTATCTGAGGAAATGCAAATAGTTAAAAGCAGGAGTGAAGATCTTAGGGATATGGAGATCAAAAGGCACAGAGTGACGGAGCACATGTTTGGGTTCGTGAGCTTGAATGATCTAGGTCAATGCTTCCAGGTATCAATTGGATCGAAGACAATGGGGAAATTGCTTCGAATAGTCGGGCTTGCAAAGGCTAAACAAAGCAAAACTGAACCTTTGAGAAGTGCAATAATAGATGGTTATGCAAAATCACTAATGTACAATGACCATCCAACATATCAGTGGAATCCAGAAAAGTGCATAGACAAAATCGAAAGGTGGCTGAACGGGCAAGGCTTGATAGATAAGTTTTATGCAATAGAGGATGAGTCTGAGTTAGCAGAGTTTATTAAGTCGCTTGATGAAACTTACACACAATAATAAGGAGGGGTTAGGGATGCGAAAGCAATTGCTAAGCAGAATGAAATCGCTAGAAGAAAAAATAGCTGCTATAGAGATCAATACTCATAAGCAGCTTCGAGAAATCAGTATTGGCAAGTCGGATACTATAAATGTTCTGAGTGAATTATGTATATTAAGTGGAATCCCTACTTATAAGTTGGTAAATGAACTTAGAAACAGGGCTGGAGTAAAAGAAATAGTAGTTGAACCTTATGACGAAGCCCCAGCTAATATCTCTGAATCAGGACCTTTGGTAATTCTCGTAATAAATGACTAGATTCTACGATATCTGTAGGAATGTTTAATAAAAGCTGCATGATATTCACCTTTTGAGCCTGCATTCATTAGACCTTCATATACAGATTCAGGCACATTGTAATAGTCATAAGTACCACTGTGGAATGCAATACGCAAGGTCTTAGTAATAGGGTCATAACCAACAGAAGAAAGGTTACTAGATGCTACGGGGATCATTCTCATAATTTCCACCTCCTTCCGCTTTGTGTTCTTACAAATACATTATATCAGTTATGAGGAGGAAATAAATTGTTAATTGGAAAGAAAATAGAAAAATTGAGAAAAGATAGGAAATTAAGCTATAGGAAATTAGCTGAACTAAGCGAAATCTCTTCTTATAGCTACATCAGAAATATCGAAAATGGAACAGTATCAGACCCTGCGTTAAGTACAGTAGTGAAGCTGGCCAAAGGTCTGGATGTAAGTATGGCTGAATTATTAAGTGATGTTGAATTACCAGTAAAAACAAGGAGGTAAATCATGGCAATAAGAGACCTGACTCAGGTATTTAAGGAGCAAAACAAAGAAATCGCAAAGAAGACATATACAGTCAAAGAACTATCTGAAGCGTTGAACATCAGCGAAGGAAAAGCAAGGCAGCTTACTCATGCAGAAGGGTTCCCGGTGCTCGTACTTGGGAGAACAAGGCTCACCATAATATCAAAACTAGATAAGTGGCTGGAAGAGAACGTGGGAGGTGATTTCCTATGAACGAGCTGACTATTGGAGAATTTATTCTTGGATCAGCTATAGGGATGTGGCCAGTTACTATACTAGTCATGATTATGACAATCGGTCTGGGCATATGTGAGTGGAGGGATGAGCGTGAAGCTAAAAAATATCGTAGAAACAATATTAATGGGATGTTCATTGTCTCTGATATGAAAAGACGGGACAACAATGACAGTTGGTAGGAG
>CAZHLQ010000352.1:0-1822 GCA_964533235.1 uncultured Gudongella sp.
CGTTAATATTTATTTATTATTTTGTCAATCAAAAAATTAAATAAATGATAAATATTTTTGCTCTTTTCCTGACTTCGCTTGTTTCCGTAGGAGAGACCACCACGCAGAAAATTTGAAAGAACTGCTGAACTTTAAAGACGGATAACGACAAAGCTCACACGCCCCAAAAGACGGGCGCAACGAACCTTGACGCTTGCCGACTAATTTTCCCGCCCGTCTTTTGGGGTCGTGTGCAGCGACTTGTTCGGCGTAATGCCTAATTCTCGTTGTAATGTTCTGATTTCTTCAATGACCCATTCATAATATCCGATAGCGTCTTCCGTCGAACGCCACCGTTCCGCAATATCAGGACGCACCTGAATATGATCGCTTTGTTCAACTTCATGATTGACCACAAAATGAACGCTATCATAATCTGAATGTGGCCGATAACTCATATATTCCGATGACACTTTTTTGATGCCTGTTTTCATCTCAATTTTTCAGCCGCTCAGTTATTCGGAATTTCCGAAACACTGACGCCGAACGTTTCGCTTCACCGGGCAAAACCGCCCAGGATGCGCGTTCAGATTATTGATTACGTTGCGGGCGGTTTTGCTCCGGTGCAAGCGGTTGTTCGCCTGCGTCCAGACTCTTTTCAACCAACGCTCGCAAAAATTTTTGATAAGAACGATACCCGGCCACTTTTGCAGCATGAAGGATACGCTTTTTCAATTCCGGTTCACACCGGAAAGACACTTGCACATCCTTCGTGTCGTCTTTCGTGGAGCCGGTTGGCCGTCCGGCTCCTTCTCGTTTTCCGCCTCTCATTATCTCATTTGCTTACCAAACTCAGCGGCATCCAACATCTTTTGTAAATGCTGCGTGTATTGGTTATGATTTACACCATACGCTGTTAATTGTGCATACACTTCTGGGATAAACTCGTCTTCTTCCATCGCATAAAAAGAGACGTTATTTTTTCCCGTCTCTTTCAATTCAATGCGAAATTTCCGCCAAAGTTGACGGCGGGCATCCAACCATGCTCCACATTTTGGCGCAAAATTAAAAGGAGAATTGACTAAACATTTCTCGATTAAATGGCCGCATTCGTGGGCGACCTTTGCGCGTAATCCAGGGATTGTTACCCCAAACTGCCCATCATCATCATCCACATCGTTAAATTTTACATTAAACTCAATGCGATCACCGGAAGGACTAACCTGCGCGTAAAAATTATCTTTGCTGTTTATGACAGAGATTGTATGTAAACGGTTTTCAATTTCTGGAAATTTGGCAAAATGTTGTTGCAATTCAACTAAAATTTGCTCTGCAACATTTTTTTCTAATCCATCTAAATTTACGTTCATGGCTAAATCCTTTGCTTGACGTTTTCAATTTTTACCGCTTACTGAGTATAGTCTTAATATAAGTATTATAGATTTTTTGTCAAGCATTTTTTTCAAAATATTTACACCATGAAGATGATGCCATGTCCGTCTTTCTGCATGTCAGAATGTCCGGCTGGCAGTTTATCGTCTTCGTGATTGTGCTGGCCGGAATCGCCTCGTTTCTCCTCGACCGGAAATAATCCCCGTCGCTGATCGGCGAGCAGGTCATTCACCTCGAGTTTCGAAATTGCGGGCGCGAAAAAATTATCGGGCGTAAAATAGAGCAAAATCGATGTAAGAATTGTAAGATACCAGGTAACCTTACTCAATCAATGAAAGAGACACCTTACAACGACCTTACAATCCCTTACAACACCTTACAATGCGCTCGGCCTCCTTCCCGCCTTACAATGCTTACAATGTCAACATTGACGCCTTACAACGCGCATTGT
>CAZHLQ010000353.1:0-1782 GCA_964533235.1 uncultured Gudongella sp.
GCACACGCTCGTTCTTAGGCTTGCTTATAACAAGAATATATCAGCAACAAATAATATAAAATCATGGCACACAAAAAAGTATTGAACAAAAAACAGAACTTTTGGGAACATAAACAAGCAAATAGACAACTGGATTTTGAAGTCCTGAAAATCGCAAAGGAACAGGAAGAAAAAAAATGCCTGCAAGCCGTAAAATCCGGTTCAAAAACGATTATCTTAAAGGAAGTGGGAGTTAGTGAAGGGAAAAAGAAAAAACGGCTTAAAACGAAATAAAATAAGAAATATGGATACAACGCTATTAAGAAAATTAAGCAGGAAATCAACGCTGAAATTCGGTATGTATGCCGATAATACAGTTCAGGAATTACTCATTTTCAAAAGATACAATTATCTGCGGTGGGTGTATTTTAATCATGATATGATTACATTTATGGATGATATACTGGACGAACTGAGCATTACGGAACATTACAGAATAAAAAAACCAGGCAAGTGTCCAGAGAAAGACAGAGAACTACACGAAGAAAAGCAGGCTAAAATGAGTGGTAAACTAAAAATGATCACGAAAAAAGTGGAAAATAAGAAGAATAGAATTAAGCTCTCTAAATTCGAAAGTTCAGAAGCAAAGGTATATTCAAAAGGAAGAATGCAGGCCAAAAATCACGGAAGAAGTCTGATATGAACACAAACAGAAGGTATAACAATGGAAGAACTGAAAATCATATTAGCACTCGTGCTTTTATTGCTGTTTCTGATAAAGTTAAGCAATGACAGCAACGATTAATATTTAAAAACAAAGTACAAACAATAAAAAATAAATTTGCATTTTATGGGAAAAGTAGAACTAAGACAAGGAAGCAACTGGATCACGTTCGATAAAGAAGCGTGCAAGCTCATGGGGATTAGAACGGCATCACCGATTCTTGTATTCGGTGTGAAAGGGCAGGAGAATTTAATCTGTTTTCAAATCAGGCGCTTCGATGAAACCGGAAACATGGCAGTAGGATTTGCAATGAAACCAACACGATTCAGTAGTAAAATGGCTATCAGATGGGTATATCGACCGGAACCGGAATATATCATGCACATTCTCGGATGCGAAAAGACAAAAGAGAAATTTGAGCTGAAAATGAAAGAAATGGAATACGGAACCTTATTCTATATAGGCGAATGGAAAGAATAGAGCTAACACCCGTATTCGTTCCGGAACATGAACAATACGTGCGGGTTTATAAGAGGGTAAAAACGCAAAACGTAAAGCGGGAAAGGTACGAAATTTATATCCCATTTTCAATACTTGACAGGTTGGATATAAAATTTGGCGACAAAATACAGATACTTGAAGATCAGTACGGAAATCTGTATCTTAAAAAAACAGAAAACGGTGTACACGTAACCGGTGAGAGGCGAAACAAGACCAGGAGGATAAATTCACGAACAATCGTAAACCGGCTGCTTGGAGATAGCGGAGATATAACAGCTAAATACCTTTGCGAAGTAGTTGAAATTAATGGAAATAAGTTAATAAGCATCTGCAACAAGGTTAATCACATAGAAAATGGAAAACATTGAAATATCATTAAGGGGAATTACCAGGCATCCATCTGATAAAAGCAACCCGCACGGAGACCTGGATGACTGTATCAATCTTGAGAATTATTACGGGGAACTACGCCCCGTATATTCTCCGGAGAAAGATACGGCAAATGGCAGTAAAACAGGACTTATTTACGTGTGGAATAAGTCAGGAGATGAATATAAGTTTTACGACACGGGTTCACA
>CAZHLQ010000354.1:0-3779 GCA_964533235.1 uncultured Gudongella sp.
GATCTTGGGGGCGCAGTATTCACGACCATATTTTCCATAGCTTTGGTTTTGTTTGGTTCAAAGCAGGTCAAGCTTATGGGATTGGAGGCTATTGTTGCTCTAACCTTTGGGCAAATTTTTGTTCAGTCTCTTAAGAAGCTGTTCAGCAGGGAGAGACCTTATAAAATCCTTGAGCATCTTCATACATTTGGAATAGACCTTAGTGACTATTCTTTTCCATCTGGACATACAACTGCCAGCTTTTCTCTGGCTACGACTATAGCATTTAATATGCCAAGGTTTACATTGTTGGTGTTTTTCATGGCTATAATAATTGGTATGAGTAGAATATACCTGGGTGTGCATTATCCAACTGATGTTGCTGCGGGTATATTATTGGGTATAACTGCAAGTGTGACAGTTCACATTCATTTCCTGCCATTTGTGGCAAGACTTGGCTCAATGATCGGAATCAATTAGCTTATCATTATATATCAAGGAGGAGTAGTACATGAATATGATGAATTTTTTGAAAACCAGAAAGTCTACAAGAGAGTTTAAAAGAAAAGGGATCGCTGAAAGTGATCTGATGAAGGTAGAAAAACTTGTAAATTCAATCAATGAAGAAATGTCTGGTATCAACATGAAGGTCAAGCTTTACGAGTATGGGCAGCATATATATGACAGTCTAAAGGGACTTGGAGGATATGCAGGAGTCATGATAGAGAGCCCTCATTATATTGCCTTCGATTTTTCTGAAAAGGATCAGAAAACCCTGCTTTTCAGCGGTTATAATATGGAGAAGCTTGTTTCTGGGCTTAATGGCTTAGGTCTTGGAACCTGTTGGGTCAGCTTGAATGGCGTTGAGGTGGAGAGAAAAAAGGCTGTTTTCGGAGATACTTCAAGCGATTATGAAGCAATATTGGCTTTTGGATATCCAAAACCTAAGAATCCTTTTATCCATGAACCATTCAGCGAGAGATTAGGGGTAGAGGAGATAGTATTCAAGGAAAAACTTGGCAATCCAATAACAATGGACGAACTGGAAAACAGAAGTCTGGGAGATCTTCTATTCTATATAAGATTTGCACCATCGAGGTTCAATAGACAGCCTTGGAGATTTGTGGTCCACGATACTCAAATAGATCTATTTGTAGTTGAAGAAGGTGGAGACAACAACCTGATGGATGCAGGAATAGTAATGTACTACTGCGAAGAGCTTGCGAAGCTCCAGGGAATTGGTACCGGCTGGGCAGTAAATCTTGAAAATGTTCAAGTAGAAGGAAAGGAATACAGACATATCGGGAGCTTTAAGCTTTAAGGTAGAGGGAGCCCTCTACCTTTTTTACGAAGCAGAATCGAAAAGAGTGATCAATTTGGAAGCAAAAAGAAAAAACTACATGACTCTTGCAGAAGGATTTTACCATGAAGGCGACCTTCTGAAGGCAATCAATATGTATATGAAGGCTTTACTGTTCGGGAGCTCAGTAGAGGATGAGTGTCTAATTCTATTCAACCTGGGTGCTATCCATCTGGAGCTAGGGCACCTGGATCAGGCAAAGCTATACAATCAAAGGATAATTGAATTGGATGATAGCCTGAGAGATCCTTATTATCAGCTTGGTGTTATTTATGAGGAAGAGGGAGATCTGGAGGAAGCAAGCGATAATTATATAAAGGCTATATTGCTTGATCAAGATGATGTAGACAGCAGGTATAATCTTGCTTTGATCTACGAAAGACTTGGAAACTCAGATGAGATGGTGAGACTCTACAATGAAATACTGAAACTGGATCCTAATCACTATTACACTTTAAACAATTTAGGTTCACTGCAGGAGTCAAATGGAAGATATTATGATGCTAAAGCTTACCTGGAAAGAAGTATAAAGGAGAATCCAGACTTTTATCTGTCAAGATTCAATATGGGAGTTGTACTTAAGGGTTTGGGCGATCTTGAGGGTGCAATAGAAGAATACGATATCTCAAAAATGTTAAAGCCTGATTTTGGGAATGCTTATCTAAATATATCAGCGATCAGGATAGAGCAGGGTAAGCTTGACGATGCGGTTTCAGTACTGACGGAGGGGATAGCCAATTCGCCATTATCCCATGATCTTTACTATAACAGGGCATGCTGCTTATCAAGACTTGGAAGGATCACAGAGTCGATCCGGGATTTGGATGATGCGCTGCGACTTAACCCCTATTTGGTAGTATGGGTGAAACGAGACAGTGATTTTGAACCATTGAAGAACAACACGGAATTTATCAAGCTCATTGATGAAGCCTTAGAAGCAATACAGAAAGGAAGATAGCAGGATGATCATAATCAAGACAATGGAAGAAATCGAGAAAATGAAGAAAGCTGGAGAGCTTCTGGCAGATGTCCACAAGGAGATCGGTAAACTTATCAAGCCTGGTATATCGACAATGGAGATAGATAGATTTGTAGAGGATTACCTTGAGCAAAGAGGAGCTATACCAGAGCAAAAGGGTTACCATGGTTATCCCTATGCAACATGCGCTTCAATAAATGACGAGATATGTCATGGCTTCCCAAGGGAAGAAAAACTTAAGGAAGGTGACATACTTGCAATCGACATGGTGGTAAGACTGGATGGCTGGCTGGCTGACTCAGCCTGGAGCTACACAGTTGGCGAGGTATCGGAGGAAGCTCAAAAACTACTGGACGTGACCAGAAGGTCACTATACCTTGGAATAGAAAAGGCGTTGCCTGGAAACAGGCTTGGAGATATCGGAGATGCTATTCAGAAATATGTTGAATCCAATGGTTTTTCAGTTGTAAGAGATTTCGTTGGGCACGGCATTGGTAAGAACATGCATGAAGACCCCCAGGTGCCTCACTATGGTAAACCTGGCAGAGGCGTTAGACTGATGGAGGGCATGGTGTTCACAATAGAACCTATGGTAAATGCAGGTGAATACAGCTTGACATTAGACGATAATAAATGGACCGCCAGAACAGCGGATGGAAGTATGTCAGCTCAATATGAGCATACTATAGCAATAACGAAGGATGGGCCTATCATACTGACGGACCAGGGAGAGGCCAGAGAATAGGAGGCATTGCCATGGCGAAGGTATATTCTAAGAGAGAAGAGATCATAAATAGTATAACCCATGGAGCAGGTATCGTGTTTGGTATAGCTGCTCTTCTGATCATGCTCATAGCATCGGTCCGGAGTGGGGATACTGCCAAGATTGCAGCATTTTCAGTATATGGAGCATGTATAATCCTTATGTATCTATCATCCACGCTGTACCACTCTGTATCGAGGGAGAAGCTTAAGTCAATATTAAGGGTATTGGACCATTCATCAATATTCCTATTTATTGCAGGAACCTATACTCCAGTACTTGTTCTAGCGTTGAATGGTAATTCTAAGTGGATCTACCTGGCAGCAATATGGACGGTGGCTTTGGGAGGTGTAATTTTTAAGATATTGACTCATGGAAAATTCGACAGATATAAGGCTGTCTCGTTGGCAATATATATAGGTATGGGCTGGTTGGCGGTGTTGCCAATAAATATGATAATCCAATCGACCTCTTGGGGATTCATCGGATTTATTCTTGGAGGAGGAATTCTTTACTCACTAGGAACGATTTTTTATGCTATCAAGAAGATACCTTATAACCACGGTATCTGGCATTTGTTTGTACTGGCAGCCAGCGTACTTCATTTTGTGGGAATCATGATCTATCTTATCTAGTCGATTTAGGAAATTAACTAAAAGCCGAAATAGAGTAGCAAATAACTGAAAACAATATACAAT
>CAZHLQ010000355.1:0-10666 GCA_964533235.1 uncultured Gudongella sp.
GATACGATGTTTGAAGCAACGTCAGCTTTTGCAACTGTAGGTCTTTCAAGAGGAATGACTCCAAATTTAAGTAATGCAGGTAAATTGATAATTATTGGAACTATGTATGCAGGAAGAGTGGGTCCCTTGACCATGGCATTCGCTTTTGGATACAATAAGAGACACAAGAGATATAGATTTTCTGAGGGACATATCAATGTAGGATAGGAGGCTAATTATGAAGTCTTTTGCGATCATAGGTTGTGGTAGGTTCGGTTCAGCAGTTGCAAGAACGTTGCATGAATTAGGTAACGAGGTACTGGCAATAGATGGAGATCCTGATGTTGTAGAAACTATCTCCCCAAACGTAACTCATGCAGTCCAGGCTGACGTTATGGACGAATCAGTCATGAAAGAACTGGGGTTAAAGAATTTTGATGTAGTCATAGTAAGTATTGGAACTGACCTTCAAGCCTCAATAATGGCTACTTTAATAGTTAAAGAGCTTGGTGTCAAGCAGGTAGTAACTAAGGCACAATCTGAACTTCATGGAAAGGTCCTAAAAAAAATTGGAGCTGACAAGGTAATTTACCCTGAAAGAGATATGGGAATAAGAGTAGCTCACAACCTTACTTCTAAAAGCATTATCGACTATATTGAGCTTTCACCTGACTATAGTATACTTGAGATAAGAGCCTTAGAGCGTTGGTGGGGCAAGACTCTGTCTGACCTGCGTTTAAGGAATAAATATGGGGTCAATGTAATGGCTATAAAAAGAGGAGATCAGGTAAATGTGTCACCAGGACCAAATGATAAAATAGAATTGGGAGATATACTTGTAGTACTGGGAAGCACTGATGAAATAGCAAAGCTGGAGCAAAAGGCGGGTGATTAAATGATTGAGATAACTTCAATCAATAATCCTATCATCAAAGAGATCCAATCGCTGAAGACCAGAAAAGGAAGGTGGGCTAAGAGGGCTTACCTTATCGAAGGCTTCAAAATGATCGGAGAAGCGATCATGGAAAATGGGTCGATATTGAAGCTTATCATGAATTCTGAAGTATATGATTCTCAAGAGGCATTACAGCTCACTTCTGGTATGAAATCCAAGGCAGATTTAGTAAGGGTAAGCAATAGCTTGTTTAAAAAGCTTACTGGTATGGATTCTCCCCAGGGTGTAATAGCCATAGTCAAAATGAAGACCCTTGATATCAAGGAAGTTGCTGCTGAGGGAAGGTACATATTTCTTGATGGATTACAGGATCCTGGAAACATTGGAACGATAATTAGGTCAGCAGACGCTTTTGCCTTTGATGGCTTGATTTTTGGACCTGGATGTGTTGATCCCCATAATCCCAAGTCTGTACAAGCATCAATGGGCTCAATTCTAAGGTCTGTATTGCACTTTTCGCAAGATCCAGCATCAGATCTGATGGAGCTTAAATCAAAGGGATACTCACTTGTGTCAACTTCCATGGCAGGAAGCACAGAGCTGAGAAACTATGAATTTACAAATAAGGATATAATTGTGATAGGTAATGAAGGCAGTGGGGTTTCAAAGGAGATATCCGATTTGAGTGATCACATGATAGCAATACCTATGTCAGGTAGAGCTGAATCCCTCAATGCTGGAGTTGCAGCTTCTTTAATAATGTATGAAGCCTCAATGAAATCCAGAATGTCAGTTGAGTTTTGACATCTGGGGTGCTATAATTTAGTAAATAATCAGAAATCATTTATTTTACACATTGAAAGGAGTCCGTTATGAAGGATAGACTTGAAGAATTGAGGGAATCAGCCCTCAAGGAGCTGCAAAACATCATAGATATGGCTGATCTAGAGGACCTTAGAGTTAAATTTCTTGGGAAGAAGGGTGAAATAACCTCAATCCTAAGGGATATGGGTAAGCTATCAGCAGAAATGAGACCTGTTATAGGTCAGATGGCCAATGAGGTAAGAGCTGAGATAGAAGATAGAATAGCTGAGACTAAGGATCTCCTGAAGGATAAAATGAAGCAGGCAAGGCTTGCAAATGAAACCATAGATGTAACTATATCTACTAACAAGCTTACTAGAGGACATAGACATCCACTTATAGCTACCGCCGAGGAGCTGGAGGACTTATTTATAAGCATGGGCTTTAGGGTAGTAACCGGTCCTGAGGTTGAAACCGTCGAAAATAATTTTGATGCACTAAATACCCCTGATAATCACCCATCTAGAGATATGTCAGATACATTCTATATCAATGATCATATCCTATTAAGAACCCAAACATCCCCTGTCCAAATTAGAGCGATGAAAGAATATGGAGCTCCAATAAGAATGGTTTCTGCAGGGAGGACCTTCAGGTTCGATGATGTAGATGATACACATTCACCAATGTTCCATCAGATAGAAGGGCTGGTAGTAGACGAGAACATCTCGCTGGCAAATCTTATCCATACTCTTGATATATTTGTAAAGCAATT
Organism: uncultured Gudongella sp.; assembly: GCA_964533235.1. Taxonomy (GTDB): domain Bacteria; phylum Bacillota; class Clostridia; order Tissierellales; family Tissierellaceae; genus Gudongella. The sequence continues at coordinate 2,454 of CAZHLQ010000355.1, forward strand.
GTTTGGTGAGGACATGAAAACAAGATTTAGACCTCATTATTTCCCATTTACCGAACCAAGTGCTGAGGTAGACGTTACTTGTATAAAATGTCGTGGAGAAGGGTGTCCTTCATGTAATTTCACCGGCTGGAGTATGGAGCTATTAGGCTGTGGCATGGTCCATCCAAAGGTTCTTGAAAATTGTGGTATCGATTCTGAAAAGTACACAGGATTTGCATTTGGTATGGGGATCGATAGGATCACAATGGTAAAATATGGATTAAACGACATTAGAATGTTGTTCGACAATGATAAAAGATTTCTTGATCAGTTTTAAGGAGGGAATTACTGGATGCTGCTACCTATTAAATGGCTTGGAAAATATGTGAACATAGAAATTTCATCGAAGGAGCTCGCTGATGGATTGACCTATTCAGGCTCTCACGTTGAATCCATAACCCGTCTGGACAAGGAAATCAAGAATGTCGTTGTGGGAAGAATAAATGAAATTGAAAAGCACCCAAATGCTGATAAGCTTTTTGTGTGTAAGGTTGACCTTGGAGATAAGGTCGAAACAATAGTTACCGGGGCTGCCAATTTAAGCAAGGGAGACTACATACCAGTTGCTAAAAATGGTGCTGTACTCGCAGATGGCTCCTATATTGGATCAACGAATTTTAGAGGTATTGAATCTAATGGTATGCTTTGCTCTTTACAGGAGCTGGGATATCCGGACAATGTAATCCCTAAGGAAGTAAAAGAGGGAATATTTGTGTTCGGAGAGGAATACCCACTGGGAGAGGACGCAGTCAAATACTTGCAGCTTGATGAGGATGTGATCGAGTTTGAAATCACGCCAAACAGACCAGATTGCTTAAGCATCCTTGGTATGGCAAGAGAAACCGCCGCAACATTTGGACTGGATCTAAGGTATCCGGAGATATCTCTTAGGAATGAAGAAGGTGATATCAATGATTTTACTCAGGGTATTTTTGTTGAAACTCCTAATTGTAAAAGATATTATTCGAGAGTCGTCAAGGATGTGAAAATTGGACCATCACCCCTATGGCTTCAGACAACTCTTATGAATGCAGGAGTAAGACCAATAAGCAATATAGTTGACGTTACGAATTTCGTAATGTTGGAGCTGGGAGAACCACTCCATGCATTTGACCTTGATAAGCTTGAAGGTAGAAAAATCATTGTACGTCAGGCAAAACAAGGGGAAATCTTAACTACTCTCGATGGTACTGAAAGAGCCTTGGGAGGAGAGGATATCATTATAGCCGATGCCAATATGCCAATAGGAATAGCTGGAATAATGGGTGGCCTTGATAGTGAAATTACTCAGGGAACTACTACTGTACTTCTTGAAGGTGCGAATTTCAATAGCAGACATATTCGTATGACATCAAAGAAATTTGGACTTAGAACTGAGGCCTCATCAAGGTTTGAGAAGGGTATAGATGCAAATCTTTGCAAGATGGCTGTAGAAAGAGCATGTCAGCTTATTGAGGAAATCGGAGCGGGTACTGTAGTAAGAGGAGAAATTGATGTTGACCAGTCCTCACATTCACCTAGAATAATTACTTTAAGACCGGATAGGGCAAGACTCCTTCTAGGCACTGATATTTCAGAGGAATCTATGATAGATTTCTTATCCAGACTTGAATTTAAAACTGAGCTAGAGGGAAATCTCATAAAGGCTGAAGTGCCAACATTTAGAGATGATGTTGAAGGAGAAGCTGACTTAATAGAGGAAGTTGGAAGGATTTATGGCTTCCATAGAGTTGAAAGTAAGCCTCTGGTAGGAGGATTGACAAGAGGTGAAAGACCATATAATAAGCAATTGGAAATCAAGGTTAAAAGCATTATGCAAGGTCTTGGATTCAATGAAGTCATGACGTACTCCTTTATAAGTCCAAAGGCGTATGATAAACTAAATCTACCGGAGAATGCACCTGAGAGAAGCTACATCAAGCTGACTAATCCATTAGGAGAAGATTACAGCACAATGCGTACTACTCTTATGTCTAACATGATGGAGCTTCTTTACAGAAACGAAAAAAGAGGCATAGAGGAAGTTTTAGCTTATGAGATAGGGTCAGTATTTATACCGAAGTCGCTTCCTGTAGTTGAACTGCCTGAAGAGAAGCAGGTTCTATCCATTGGTTTTTATGGCAACAGGGACTTCTACTTTCTCAAGGAATCAGTTCAAATCGTACTTGAGAGAATGGGCATTAGGGATTTGAAATTTAAACCCTTAATCACTCATCCGTCATTCCATCCGGGGAGAACAGCTGAAATATATTCAGGCACTGATCTTATGGGATGCTTTGGTGAAGTACATCCAGATGTTCTTGAGAATTATGATATAAGAAATAAGGTTTATGCTGGTATCATTGATTTTGACAAAGTAGTTGTACTTGCTGATCAAGAGGTCAAGTACAAGCCTCTGCCTAAGTATCCTGCAGTCACCAGAGACATAGCTGTAGTAGTTGATGAATCTATTCTGGTGGGAGACCTTGAAGATACTATTGTAGAGAATGGTGAGGGTTTGGTTGAGTCGATTAGCCTTTTTGATATCTATAGAGGGAATCAGATACTTGAAAACAAAAAAAGTGTTGCATTTTCTATTGTTTATAGATCCTATGATGGTACTATGACTGAAGACATTATCAACAGGATACAAAAAAATACAATAGCTGGTCTTGAAAAGAAGCACCTAGCTAAATTAAGAAGCTGACGAGGGAGAGGGGTTCTCCCCGCTCTCTTTTTAATTGGCATAGCAGGTCACAAAAAATAGGAGGATGTTATGACAGAAAAGAGAAAGATTAATGTTTTGATCGATGGTCGTAACTTCACTGTAGTCGGCTCAGGTGATGAAAGATACATACGAGAGCTAGCTGCTTACGTGGACAGCAACATAAAAAAGCTTGCCAACAAAAATGAAAGACTAAGCCCGACCATGGCATCCACATTGGCTGCTGTAAATATTGCAGATGAGTACTTCAAGCTTCAAACGATCCACAAAGAGCTTGAAAAAAGAGCAAAGGAACCCCTTGAAAAATATGACATACTTAAGAGAGAGCTTGAAGAAGCCAATGACAGAGTAAAGGAAATGGAAAATAGAAGTCTGAGCTTCCAGGATGAGATGATCAAGACGAAGCTTTCAAAGGAAGAGCTTTTTGGAGAGATCAATAAATGCAAGGAAAAGCTGGAGCAAAGTGGAGCAAGAATTGCTGAGCTCGAGAAACTAGATAAAGAGCATAAAGACAATCATTTTAAGGCACAATTAGAAATAGTGGAGCTGAAAAAGCAGCTGTCTCAAGCGCTGCAGCTTCTTGATGAAAAGTAGAACGGGGGAAAATTTTTGAACAAAGGAATTGAACTGCTGGCACCGGTTGGAAGCTGGGAAGCCTTAGAGGCTGCAGTCCAAAATGGTGCTGATGCGGTATATTTGGGTGGGAAGCTGTTCAATGCCAGACATTACGCCTCCAATTTCAGCGATGATGAGCTGAGGGAGGCAGTTTCTTATGCCCATTTAAGGAAAGTCAGGGTATTTGTTACAGTGAATATACTGTTAGATGACTCTGAAATAGAGGAAGCTCTTGATTATACAAAATTTCTTTATGACATAGGAGTAGACGCAATTATTGTTCAGGATTTAGGGTTTGCTTCACTTGTTAAGGAAATAGTGCCACGATTGGAGCTCCATGCCAGTACACAGATGACCATAAATAATTTACAAGGTGCAGTTCATCTAAAGAAGATGGGCTTTGCAAGAGCTGTACTTGCCAGGGAGGTACCAGCTGATGAAATAAAGTACATCAGTGAAAATTGCGACATCGAGCTGGAGGTCTTTGTCCACGGTGCACTTTGCTACTCCTATTCCGGACAGTGTCTTATGAGTAGCCTTATAGGAGGTAGAAGCGGGAATCGTGGTACCTGTGCCCAACCTTGCAGAATGCAATATTCAGTTGTTGATGAAAAGAATAATTTACTTAATAACTGGGATAAAGGGCATTTTTTAAGTGCCAGGGATCTAAATACTCTGGATGAGGTGGAGAAACTGGTCGACCTTGGCATAAAGTCTTTTAAAATCGAAGGACGTATGAAAAGGGCGGAATATGTAGCTTCTGTTACATCTGCATATAGAAGGGCAATAGATGAAGGCAGCCAGTCGGTTTCTTACAAAGCTAGAGAAGACATAAAGCAAATATTTAACAGAGGGTTTACCAAGGGATTGACTTTCGATGATTTTGGCAAGAGCTTCGTGACCCTTGAAAGACCAGATAACAGGGGGATCACTGTAGGGACAGTACTGGATTCAGGAAAAAAGGGTACAACTCTGCAAATGAAAAGTAAGATTTCAAAGGGGGACGGCCTTGAATGGAAGTCAAAGGATGGAACAACTAGTGGATTAAAATCTCCAAAAGATATTGGGATAAATGAGAAGCTTGTACTTCAAAGAGTGTTTGATGCATTGGTTGGTTCGGAAGTCAACCGGACCTCGAGTATGGAGCTATTAGAGGAAATGAGAGGGACCTATAGTAACGATACTAAAAAGTTGCCTATAAGTATGGAAATGAGCATTTTTATTGGATCACTACCCAAGCTTAGGGTATGTTCAGATGTTCTTTCTATTGAAGTTGAAGGTGAAAAACATGTTCAGCCTGCAACAAATGCACCTCTGACGAAAGCTAAAGTCGAAGAACAACTGTTGAAGCTTGGGGATACTCCATTTTATTCAGAAAGTATTTCGATTGGACTTGAAGAGGGTGCGTTCCTTCCCGTAAAAGATATCAACGAGCTTCGAAGGAGAGCAGTAGGACAAATCCAGGAAATGATTCTTAGCTCAAATAAGAAGATCACATTGGGTGAAATAGCTTACGGTAATGCGAAGAAAGAAGCATTAAAGCTTACTAAGAAGAAGATTTCTCCTTTCAGTTTAAGCATACGAGTGAGTGATCAAAAGCAACTTGAGCAGTTGAACTTAAGCAAGGCAAATAGAGTTTATTTAGCATTTTATGATAATTTGCCTGAAAACCTGAAGTGGCTCAAGGATAATGGGATTGAGACCTATCTGTGGACGGATAGATTACTGTATCGTAAGGATCTCGATAGGATAGGTAAACTGATCAAGGATAATTATGATCAAATAGATGGAGTATCAGTATCAAATATTGGATCGGTAGAGTATTTTAAAAACTTCGGAAAGAGTATGCACGGAGACTTTGGTCTAAATGCATTCAATTCTTATACTCTCGATTATTTGGAAGGACAAGGACTAGATAGTCAGACAATGTCTGTAGAGCTTAACCTAGGGCAAATTGGAGCTATATTACAAAAGGTAGGTGGGAAAAAGGAAGCAATAGTTTATGGATATTTACCGTCTATGATAGCCAAGAATTGTCCAATGGCTGTTATCAAGGGGTGTAAGGATGACAGTGAATGTGGTAGCTGTAGATTTGCTAAAGGATTCAAGTTAAGAGACAGGATGGGGAAAGATTTTGCTATGTCGCGAGGGGATGGATTCACGACTATATATAATGCAGTTCCTGTCATGGTTCCAGAGAGTCTTACATCTATAAGACATAAGGGTATATCCTTGTTCCGCCTTGACTTTACAATAGAAAAAGACATCAAGGAAATTCAAAGTATATATTATGATTATTTGAATGGAGACATTACAAAAATTGAAGTTGAAGAATTTATGAAGTTTTATAAGCTTAGTAATGAAATAACAAATGGACACTATTTCAGAGGAGTTCTCGAGAGGTGATTTGATTGAATCAAAAAAGCTTGAAAGTACTAGAATACTACAAAATCAGGGAAAGGTTATCGGACAAGACGGAGTCTTCGTTGGGAAGAGACCTCGCTTCAGAGCTGCTTCCAGTAGTCTCGATATCAGAAATAACTCATCTCCAAATGGAAACAGGAGAAGCCCTAACTTTACTCATGAAAAGAGGGAACCCTCCACTTTATGGAATAAACGCCATAGCTTCAGATGTAAGAAGAGCTGAATTGGGAGGTATGCTGAGTCCATCTGCTTTGCTGAAAATCAGTGAATCCTTGAGAGTTTCCAGAGCATTAAAAAGCTACATGAGAGACTCAAGAGAGGATAAAACTGAGGGCTATAGCATTATTGGAGATCTAATAGATGCCCTAAGAATATATAAGCATATTGAAGAATCCATAAGTAATGCAATTATTGGTGAAAATGAAATATCGGACAATGCCAGCTCGACCCTAAAGAACATCAGGAGACAAATAAGGAGTAAGAATGATGGGATAAGGGAAAAATTGAATAGTATGATCAACTCTTCAACCTACAAGAAATATCTCCAGGACAGTATTATTACCATGAGAGACGGGAGATTTGTTATCCCAGTTAAGCAAGAAAACAGGAGCAGCGTACCTGGACTCGTACATGACGTTTCCTCCAGTGGAGCTACTGCTTTTGTTGAACCTATGGCAGTTGTAGAGCTTAATAATGAGCTTAGAGAACTTGAAGTAAAGGAAAGAGAAGAAATCGAACGGATCCTGCTTGAGCTTTCAGCATATGTTGCAGAAGAAGCTGAAGGAATAAGAGGCAACGAATTAATCTTGGCAAGACTTGATTTTGCTTTTGCTAAAGGGAAGCTGGCGCTGGATATGAAGGCCACTCAGCCTGTATTAAACGACAACGGCTTCATAAATATAAAAAAAGCCAGACATCCTCTGCTTACAGGGAAGGTAGTTCCAATCGATGTATATCTTGGGGGAGATTTCAATACCCTAATAATTACCGGACCCAACACAGGTGGTAAAACAGTTACACTGAAGACAGTGGGGCTCTTAACACTTATGGGACAGTCAGGCCTTCATATACCTGCTGATTTCAATTCGCAGCTTGCAGTTTTTGATCAGGTGTTTGCAGATATTGGGGATGAACAAAGCATAGAACAAAGTTTATCGACCTTTTCTTCTCACATGACCAACATAGTACAAATATTTTCAGAGCTTGTTTCGAATAGTTTAGTGCTGTTCGATGAACTTGGTGCGGGAACAGATCCTGTAGAGGGTGCAGCTCTAGCGATGGCAATACTTGACCAGCTAAAGATGAGGAATATAAGGACACTTGCTACAACTCATTACAGCCAGCTAAAGCTATATGCACTGACAACAGACAACGTTAGAAATGCATCTGTTGAGTTTGATGTTGAAACACTTAGCCCAACATATAAACTTCTAATAGGGGTTCCAGGCAAATCAAATGCATTCGAGATCTCCAAAAGACTAGGGCTTCCTGACTATATCATAGATCAATCCAGAGAGCTTGTTTCTCAGGAAAATATTCAATTTGAGGATGTATTGCAGGCTATGGATAGAGATAGGAGAATGGCTGAGGACAACAAGCTGGAGGCTGAACGGATCAGAAAAGAAATTGAGTCGCTAAGGTCTGAGATTGAAAGAGAACGAAGGAAGCTTGAGGAAAACAGAGAGAAAATAATTCAAAAGGCCAAGGAGGACGCTTTACACATTGTTAGATCCGCAAAGGAGAGTAGTGATCTTCTTGCAGGAGAGCTTAGAGAGCTTGCAGCTGAGCTGGACAAGGAAAAGGCAAGAAGACTTCAGGAAGCACAGGATATGATCCGTGAAGAACTTAAAAGCCGGGAAAGCGCTGCCGGGAATGGTATAAAGGAGGTTATCTCAAATAAACCTCCAAAAAATCTTCTGGCTGGAGAGTCTGTAGAGGTACTCACGCTAAATCAAAAAGGAGTGGTTTTGACTCCACCTGACGACAAGGAAAACGTCGAAGTTCAGATCGGCATCATGAAGGTAACAGTCAAGCTTGCTACGTTGAGAAGGTGTAAGGAAGATCAAACAACATCAAGTCAAAAGGGAGGACGTAGCACGATGAGTGCTAAATCCAGGACAATAAAGACTGAGCTTGACCTTAGAGGTAAGAATATTGAAGAAGGGATCCTGGAGGTTGACAAGTATCTTGACGATGCTTATGTATCTGGTCTCAAGGAGGTATTCATAATACATGGCAAGGGTACCGGTGCACTTAGAGAGGGAATCAAGCAATATATGAAAACCCACAAACATGTCCGAACTATGAGAGCTGGAAAGTATGGAGAAGGTGGCGAAGGAGTCACAATAGTAGAGATAAAATAGAACTAAACATTTCTAGTTGTATTTTGACATGATTTTGGTTGTAAATATAGAGATTTTAAGGTATATTT
>CAZHLQ010000356.1:0-1565 GCA_964533235.1 uncultured Gudongella sp.
GAAGGACTCTGCCATCCAGCTTCCCTAATACGCTATAGACCCCTGGTCCGGGGAGCAGCTTCTCCGGAGAGACCTCAAGATTCGCAGTGGGGAAGCCGATGGTCCGGCCTACTCCCTGGCCATGGACAACTAGGCCCCGGACCTCATAGGGATGTCCCAGAAGCTTCTGCGCCTCCTGAATCTGCCCCTTTCTGATTGCCTCTCTGATTCTAGAGGAACTTACGACCTTCTCCTCAATCCGGCAGGCTGGCACCACAATCCCCTGAAAGCCATATTTCTTCCCAAGGGATAGGATGTCGCTGCTTTTGCCCTGGGCCCCCTTGCCGAAATGATAATTGTATCCAACAACAACAGCATCTGCCCCTAACCCATCCCGGAGGATGCGCTGCAGGAAGTCTTCCTTGCTCATATCGGCCAGATCCTGGTCAAAGGGCAGGATCAGGACTTCATCCACTCCATAAGCCTCCAGGCAGGACAGTTTCTCTTCCAAAGTCTGAATCTTCCCAAAAGGCTTCCCCATGAAAACCTGTGGGTGGGGATGGAAGGTCAGAAGGAGGATGCTTCCCTGGAGTTCCCTGGCTGCCTGAATCAGGGATTGGTGCCCCTTATGGACCCCATCAAAGTTTCCCAGGACAGCAGTCCTCTTCGATAAGAGGGGGACTTCCTGAAGCTGACGATAAATTTTCATCATACACCTACATTTTTAATTATTCTCAGCAAGCCCCCATCATTCCGGAGGATGCAGACCAGCTCATCCCGCCAGATTCCAGCAAGCAGCAGATCTTCAGGAAAAGGCCTTGGCACAGGGATTTTCTGACCCAGGCGGATCCGCTCATAATCAGCATCCCCCAGCTGCAGTTCCTCCATTTCCCCGGCGATTCCAGAGCGAAGGGTGCGGAGGAATCCCATGTCCCTGCCTTCCATCCGCTGGGCAAGCTGTTCCAGGGTATAGGCCTCCTGCAAGGTGAAGTTTCCGACCTCTGTCCGCACCAGATCCCCCATGACTGCAGGCACGCCAATCCGATCCCCCAGCTCCACACAGAGGGTGCGGATATATGTCCCTTTTGACACCGTAGCCGTGAACTTCAGACAAGGCCTGCCTTCCTTCTGGAAGACAGGGAAATGAGGCTGCAGGCTGAAGAGCTCTACAGGACGGCTCTGCCGCTCTGCGGTCTTCCCAGCCCGGGCATACTCATAGAGCTTCTTTCCCTGAACCTTCACGCTGCTGTACATAGGAGGCAGCTGGGACAGGGTCGTGCCATTGAGCTCTTCAAAGACACGGGTGATCAGAGACTCCTCCAGAAGCCCCGGCTCGAAGGGCTTCTCCTCCAGGTGGCCCTGCAGGTCTTCTGTATCCGAAAAAAGTCCGAAGACCATTTCCCCCTCATAGGTCTTATGGCTGTTCCCCACGTACTCCAGAATCCGGGTCCCCTTACCCACACCAACAGGAAGGACCCCTTCAGCCTGGGGATCCAGGGTTCCGGCATGGCCGATCTTCCTGGTGCCCAGAATCCCACGGAGCTTTGCTACCACGTCATGAGAGGTCCAGCCCTTTTCCTTATAGA
>CAZHLQ010000357.1:0-3021 GCA_964533235.1 uncultured Gudongella sp.
CTCTAAGACTAAAAAAGGGAGAGATCCACGCACTGCTAGGTGAAAATGGTGCTGGTAAATCTACTCTCATGAGTGTGCTTTTTGGTCTTTACCAGCCTGAAAAAGGCGAGATCAAGATGAATGGTAAAGCTGTTAAGATCAACAATCCAAACGATGCCAACGCACTTGGCATTGGGATGGTTCACCAGCATTTTAAACTGGTTGAAATATTTACTGTATTGGAGAACATTATCCTTGGCGTTGAGCCAAATAAGATGGGATTCCTTCAGAAGCAGGAGGCAAGGGGCAAGGTTGTTGCCCTAAGTGAAAAATATGGATTAAGAGTTGATCCGGATTCACTAATAGAGGACATCACTGTTGGTATGCAGCAGAGAGTTGAAATTTTAAAGATGCTATACCGTGACAATGAGATATTAATATTCGATGAGCCCACAGCTGTATTGACTCCACAGGAAATCAAGGAGCTGCTCCAGATAATGAAGGGCTTCGCTGCTGAAGGGAAATCTATACTGTTCATAACCCATAAGCTAAATGAGATAATGGAGGTTGCTGACAGGTGTACTGTCCTTAGAAAAGGAAAGTACATCGGAACTGTTGATGTTCAGGAAACCTCGAAGGAAGAACTATCAAAGATGATGGTAGGAAGAGACATAAGCTTCTCTGTTGAGAAGGAAGTAAAGACCCCAGGGGATGTAGTGTTATCAGTAAGAGATGTTACTGTAGCCTCGAAAACCCACAAAAATAATTCGGTAAAGGGTGTTACCTTTGACGTTCGTGCTGGAGAGATAGTTTGCCTTGCCGGTATTGACGGAAATGGTCAGACTGAGTTCGTACATGCACTTGCTGGACTGGAGAAGCTTGTTTCAGGCTCTATAACTCTTTGTGGCAAGGATATCACAAAAGCATCCATACGCGAGAGATCAGTTTCAGGAATGAGCCATATACCTGAGGATAGACACAAGCATGGATTGGTGTTGGATTACAGTCTAGAGGAGAATCTGGTTCTTCAGAGATACTGGCAGCCCCAATTTCAGAGCAAAGGATTCATTAAGTTCGATGAGATGAGAAAATATGCAGAAAAATTGATCCAGAAATTTGACATAAGAAGCGGTCAGGGACCCATTACTTCCGCAAGAAGCATGTCTGGAGGGAATCAACAGAAGGCAATCATTGCAAGAGAAATAGATAAGGATCATGAGCTTCTTGTTGCCGTTCAGCCTACCAGAGGTCTTGACGTTGGTGCAATAGAGTATATTCACAAGCAATTGGTAGAAAGAAGAGATGCAGGGAAAGGTGTATTATTGGTATCCTTAGAGCTTGATGAGGTAATGAATGTTAGTGACAGGATCCTGGTTATGTACGAAGGTGAAATAGTTGGAGAGCTAGATCCTAAGGCTACAACTGTTCAGGAACTTGGCCTTTATATGTCCGGTGCAAAAAGAGACACACCTAAGGAGATTAAGAATGCAGGATAAAAACAGCTCATCCATAAAATCAAAAATTGATATCAAGAGGATCACTGGCTTACCTGGCTTTGGCTCCTTCACTTCAGCCTTGATGGCAATTGTCCTTGGTCTTATATTCGGCTTTCTTGTTATGCTCATAGCTGCACCTGCAAATGCGGTAGCAGGCTTCAGGTATGTACTAATGGGAGGTCTTGGCAGGATAGGGGATGTATTCTATTTTGCAACACCGATCCTTATGACTGGCTTGGCTGTTGGATTTGCATTTAAAATGGGATTGTTCAACATAGGGGCTTCTGGACAATATACCATGGGTATGTTCTTTGCTCTTTATGTAGGCTTCATGTGGGATCTTCCGGGAATAACACACTGGATAGCAGCGATCATAGCAGGTATGATCGGAGGTATGCTTTGGGGTCTGATACCAGGAGTTTTCAAAGCACTCATGAATGTAAATGAGGTAATTACATCGATAATGTTTAACTATATCGGGATGTATCTCGTTGATATGCTGATCCAAGGGAATTCAGTCATGTATATTTCAACAAAGACCAGGACTAACTACCTGCCATCTGACGTCCAGATCCCATCCTTAGGGATCCCTGGATCAAACGTAAACTTAGGTATAATATTCGCAATTATTTTCGGTGTGATTTTGTATATTGTACTTCAGAAAACTACCTTTGGATATGAACTGAAGGCAACTGGATTTAACAAGCATGCTGCTGAATATGCTGGAATGAGGGGTAAAACAAATATAATCATTACTATGGCTATCGCTGGAGGCCTTGCTGGTTTAGGAGGAGCCTTCGCAATCTTGGCTCCGTCGGCTATAGCAGGCAGCAGTATGACTTATGAGCCAGTGAATATTATAGCTGCAAATGGTTTTAACGGTATAGCTGTTGCCTTGCTGGGTGCGGCTCATCCGATAGGAACAATTTTCTCTGCATTGTTCATTTCTTATATCCAAAGAGGAGGAACGTTAGCGAGCCTCGTAGGCTACAAGCCTGAGATAATAGATATAGTTATTGCAGTAATAATCTACTTCTCTGCGTTTGCAATGATAATGAACCATGCTGCAGCAAACTTTGTGAAGAAGCGTTTAGGCAAAGAGGACAAAACTACTGAAGTAACTATTGAGTCAACAGAGGATGTCGAGCCAGAAGTTAAGGAGGCAGAATAATGGATACTGTATATTATTTGATTCAAAATATGCTTCCTGTAGGTATACCATTGCTTCTTGTAGCTCTCGGTGGAATGTTTAGCGAAAGAAGTGGGGTCGTAAATATAGCGTTGGAAGGGATAATGCTATTTGGTGCATTCTTTGGTGCGCTTTTCGTCTATTTTGTCCAGAAATCAGGAATGAATCCCCAGATAGTCCTATTACTTGGAATGCTCGTTGCAGCGATAGCAGGTATGATATATTCGCTTTTATTGTCCTTTGCTTCTGTTACTATGAAAGCTAACCAGGTTATAACAGGGACCTCGTTGAACATGCTGATACCTGCTGTTATACTACTATTTTCTAAGATGTTCTTCAACAGCGATGGGATCACCA
>CAZHLQ010000358.1:0-2522 GCA_964533235.1 uncultured Gudongella sp.
GCTGTGGGACTTGCCAACCAGGTTTTCTTTTTGTATATCCTTATCACCTTTGGGATAAATAGCGGCAGCTCCATATTCATTTCCCAGTTCTGGGGCAAGGAGGATATCCCAAGTATCAAGAAGGTGATGGGGCTTGCGATCACTCTAAGTACTATCGCAGGTACAATATTCACCATTGCAGCATTCTTTTTCCCAACTCAGATCATGGGGATATTGATAAATGAACCCGATGTAATCTCAATTGGTGCTGATTACCTGAGGATTGTTTCTCTATCATACACTATAACTGCCATAAGCTTTGCATTCAGTATATCCTTAAGAACTACTGGTAGACCAAACGTACCTCTAAAGGTATCCATAATATCCTTCCTGACCAATACAGTACTAAATTATATTTTCATCTTTGGTCACTTGGGCTTTGAGCCAATGGGAGTAAAGGGAGCAGCGTTAGGAACGCTCATAGCAAGGATAGTCGAGATTCTCTTCATCCTATATGCAATATATGGAACAAAGAGCATTCTGGCTGCTAGCGTCAAGGAGCTCATGAGCTGGCACAGCGATTTTCTAAAGAAATACCTTGCAACGACGTATCCGGTTATTCTTACAGAAAGCTTTTGGGCACTTGGTCAGGTGCTTTATGCAATGGCATATGCAAGGATAGGTGAAGAGGCAACTGCTGCTGTACAGCTGACCAATACTATACAAAACCTGTTTTTCGTTGTTGTAAGAGGACTTGCCAATGCATGCAATATAATGGTTGGCTCAAAAATTGGCAGCGGAGACGAAGATTCAGCCTATGAATATGCAATGAGATTTATTATGCTGTCAACTATATCTGGCCTGGCACTTGGAGTATTCATGGCTTTGACCCCGGATATTGTTTTGAATCTTTTCAAAGGCTTGGATCCTAATTTGTATGATACCTCAAAATCTCTTTTGATCGTTCTCGGGATCACCTTTGTCATAAGAGTCTACAATACCATCGCCATCGTTGGTGTGTTGAGAGCTGGCGGGGACACAAAGATTGCAATGAGGATAGACCTCAGTACAGTCTGGCTGATAGGCGTACCTCTGGCATTTTTAGGTGCCTTAGTATTCAAGCTTCCCATTCATATGGTAGTCCTGCTGGTCACCTTAGAGGAGGTCGTGAAGGCTGTGGTCGGCATTCCAATAATCAAGTCAGGTAAATGGATAAAGAATTTAACCTAAGAGAGGCACCCGGAGTAATATTCGGGTGCTTTGTCATAACTTATTCCTAAATTACAAATATTACGTTGACTACTTTAATACAGCAGGGTATAAAGAATATAAGAACATTTTAAGGAGATGAGCCTATGAAGTCAAGAAGGTACATAGCAATTTTAATGGCTTTAATTTTATCATCCATCGCTCTGACAGGCTGTGGAGGTTCAGCGGGAGACAGCCCCGTCGGGTCATCATCCGAGTGGAAGTTTGAAAAGGAGATCAATGAACCCAGGGTAGGCACTGCAGGACAAGCAGAGCTAATACTGGGCGACGTGGCTACCGATGGGGTTCAGGTCAAGATCCCTGCTGGAGCATTCACAGAGCCCACAGAAGTAACCCTGGTGAATCCCGAATCCGCTCCAGGATACGACAAAAATGAGATGGATGGCCTAGGAGCACCCTTCGAGATAACAGCAGGCGATGGCCCAGTGAGGCTTATGGAGCCAGTTGAAGTAACTGTCAGGTATGATCCCTCTATTCTAGGTGAGGACCCGGAGTATGGATCGTTATACTTTGGATATTTTAATGGGAATCAGTGGGAATACATAAAGCCGACAGTTAATCAGGAAGAAAATACCATGACCTTTCTTACAAGCCACTTTTCACTGTTTTCAAAGGCAAAGCTTACTATGGACGAAAGGATAGATCAGTACGTAGGCAACGCCGCAGTGGCTGACTGGGCTAAGGACCAGGCCAATTCGATGACTGACGATGCCCTGAATAGTGCAATAGAGCATATACTTAAGGATAAGCTTAAAATAAATGACAGCACCCTTACAGGCAAGATCCTCGGAAGCCTTAAGGATGATTCCGAATGGGAAGGGATGCTGAACAGCGTTATGGACGGCGATCCTGAGTCCTTTAACCAGAACCTGCAGGTATTGCTGGGTAAAAAGATAGTTGAGAATGTTTCTGAATCAACACTCTCCAAGGCTCTTGGTGCAATAACAGACGATGCAGGCATCGAAATAGTCGCCAAGGCAGGGGAAGCAGCAGGCTACCTTGCTGAGGGCAGATATAAGGATGCTGCTAAGATAATCGGAGAACAAATCGCTGATCAGTTTATGATCACAAAGGTCGGTAAATTTGCTGTAGCAGCAATCGACAGTCAGATTCAATCCTGGAAGAGTGAGGAGATAGAAGCAGCGTATCAGGCGTACAAAAACGGGGCTAGCAGCAGCGTACCCTGGTGGGGGTATCAGGTAGAGAAGGGAAACTTTGACGATGTCTGGGATCAAATGGGTGGAGCCGCAAGACAGCTGGTGATAGAAGCAATC
>CAZHLQ010000359.1:0-3501 GCA_964533235.1 uncultured Gudongella sp.
CATTGATCAGATCCAAATCTATTGGCACCCCTGCCTCATAGGCTATCGCCGACAGATGGAGTACAGTATTTGTTGAGCATCCTAATGCCATATCAACTACCAGTGCGTTGTGGAATGCGTCCTCCGTCATTATGTCTTTAGGTTTTACATCCTTTTCCACCAGCTCCATTATCTTCATCCCTGAGTACTTTGCAAGCCTCATTCTCTCCCCGTAAACTGCAGGTATGGTGCCATTCCCAGGAAGTGCAAGCCCAAGAGCCTCGGTCATACAGTTCATTGAATTGGCTGTAAACATTCCCGCACAGGATCCACAGCCTGGACAAGCTGAGTCTTCCATTTCAAGGAGCTCCTCCTCACTCATCCTTCCAGCCCTTACGGCACCTACTGCCTCAAACATGCTGCTTAAATCTATGGATCTTCCCCTGTGCTTTCCTGCCAGCATTGGCCCACCGCTAACTATGATCGTCGGTATATTAAGTCTAGCAGCAACCATTAGCATAGCCGGAACTACCTTGTCACAGTTTGGTATCATTACAAGTCCGTCAAGCCCATGTGCCATTGCCATGACTTCTACGCTGTCAGCTATGAGTTCTCTGCTTACCAGGGAATATTTCATACCCTGATGATTCATGGCTATCCCGTCGCATACTGCTATCGCAGGAAATTCAAGCGGCGTTCCTCCACTCATCAATACTCCTCTTTTAACAGCCTCTGCCACCTCTCTAAGGTGTTTATGGCCAGGGACGATTTCATTGAAGGTATTTACAACACCTATCAGAGGCTTTTCAATCTCCTCATTCGTCAGCCCAAGAGCTTTCATCAACGATCTGTGTGGGGCCTTTTCGACCCCTGCTTTTACGCTATTGCTCTTCATATTGTTTTTCCGTCCCTTCCTATTTCTTAAGCCAGCTCATCATCTTTCTGAGCTCTCTTCCTACTACCTCCATGGGATGATCCTTTTCGATCCTTCTCATGGCGTTGAAGTAAGGTCTGTTCGCTTTATTCTCAAGGATCCAGTTCTTTGCGAAGGTTCCATTCTGGACCTCTTTAAGAACCTTTCTCATCTCATTCTTAGTATCTTCAGTGATTATTCTGTTTCCAGTCACATAATCTCCGTATTCAGCTGTATCACTGATCGAATGTCTCATGTAGCTAAGGCCTCCTTGATTCACTAGATCTATTATAAGCTTCATCTCGTGAAGACACTCAAAGTATGCACTCTCCGGTTCATAGCCTGCTTCAACCAATACCTCGAAACCTGCTTTCATAAGTGCAGTGACTCCGCCGCAAAGAACTGCCTGCTCTCCGAAAAGGTCCGTTTCAGTCTCTTCCTTGAAGGTCGTCTTAAGAACTCCAGCCCTTGCTCCGCCGATACCAGCTGCATAAGCCAGTGCGACCTCCATGGTGTTTCCGCTTGGATCCTGATATGTAGTAACAAGACAAGGAACTCCTTTTCCTTCCTGGTACTGGCTTCTTACCGTATGTCCAGGTCCCTTTGGAGCAACCATGAATACATTGACATCCTCAGGAGGAACTATTTGTCCGTAATGTATATTGAAGCCGTGAGCGAAAGCAAGATACTTTCCTGGCTTAAGTGCTTTTTTAATGCTCTTTTCGTAGAGCTCTACCTGTTTTTCATCGTTTACAAGAAGCATTACTACATCTGCCCATTCAGCAGCGTCACCTGCGGTTGCTACCTTAAGCCCAGCTTCTTCAGCCTTCTGCCAGGATTTGCTTCCTTCATAGAGTCCTACCATTACCTCCACTCCGGATTCAGTAAGATTCAGTGCATGAGCATGTCCCTGACTTCCGTAGCCAATTACAGCTACCTTCATGCCGTTAAGTACCTCCATGTTGCAATCATTCTCATAATAAAGTTTCGCCATTTTAACCTCTCCCTTTTTTTTAGTTATATTTTTCTACTAAATGAAAAACGTCTTGAAATCTTCTCATTTGCATTATTATGTTGTCCATCTCGTCATCATTTGCTCCGAGCGTAATGACAAGTCTAGACATTGCAGAATCTTCATCCAGCTCCAGGCTAAGGCTCTTTACCTCACAGCCTCTTCTTTTCATAAGTCCAGTTATCCTCATTAGAGATTCCGGTCCGTTCTTTACCATTGCCTGAAGTGTCTTTGTCATTTTCTTCTTCCTCCTTTTAATAAATAAAAAAACCTTCGTCACTGAAACACTAAATGTGTCTCAGGGACGAAGGTCTATTCGCGGTACCACCCTGTTTTCCAGCACTCTTGCGAGAACTGGCTCATCAGGCCCAAAGCATAGCTTTTAGCCCTAGCCATGTAACGGTGGCACATCCTGATTTTCAGGATTCCCGGTCTCGGCTACTTTTTTCATTTCGCCTCGAAAGCTCAGGAGTGATTATCCCTGTACACCTTGATCCCGGCTCTCACCTTGTGCCGGTTCTCTGTTATCAAAGCCCTTACAGTCTTGTCTCCATCATTGCTGCTCATGTTTGTTAAATTAAAATTCATTCTATACCCTTTTGTGAAAAGAGTCAACCCCTTTTTCAACAACTTATATATATTTTGAATGATTTAATTTGTACCGTTTATCTCAAGGTTCTTACAAATAGCTTCCGTCAACTCGACGGTAGATACCACTCTTCCTCCACTTCTCTTTATGTCAGAGGTCTGCCATCCCTCCTCTATAGTCTTTTCCACTGCCTTTCTCACTGCACACGCCTCTCTATTAAGCCCTAAAGAATACTCCAGCATCATTGCAGCTGACAATATCGCTCCAACAGGATTTGCCTTATCCATCCCTGCAATATCCGGAGCAGATCCATGGATAGGTTCATATATGCCAATTTTTTTATCCCCTATGCTTGCTGATGGCAGGAGGCCTATTGAGCCGGTCAGCATACTTATTTCATCAGAAAGAATGTCCCCGAACATATTGGAGGTTACTATGACGTCAAACTGAGAAGGGTCTTTGACCAGCTGCATGGCAGCATTATCAACATACATATGCTCCACCATAACATTTGGATGTTCTCTAGCTACTTCATCTATGACCCTACGCCAAAGTCTTGAGCTTTGAAGCACATTTGCCTTGTCCACGCTGGTTAGCTTCTTCTTTCTTGTCTCAGCTATCGAGAAGGCTTTCTCTGCTATCCGTCTTACCTCGAACTCACTGTATACCTCTACGTCAAAGGACTCAGTTCCATATCTGCCTTCCCTGGTACCTCTCTCTCCGAAATATATCCCTCCAACAAGCTCACGTACTACACAGATGTCGAAACCATCCTTTATTATTTCATCCTTGAGAGGAGATGCATCCTTAATTGAGCTGTAAAGTATCCCAGGTCTAAGGTTGACATAGGCATCCAGGGCTTTTCTTAGCCCCAGCACAGCCTTTTCCGGTCTTATTTCTGTGGGAAGATCATCCCACTTGGGACCACCTACTGAACCAAACAGGACTGCATCACTATTAAGTGCGACTTTCACAGCCTCCTTTGTAAGAGGCACTCCATACTTGTCG
>CAZHLQ010000360.1:0-1504 GCA_964533235.1 uncultured Gudongella sp.
AAAATGGTTATCGAACCGCCATCACCTATTGTAGTGTCTTGCAACCAATAAATTCTTATTACATTATTTTTTGTTGCAGAATCAACGGCTATTGTCAAACCTGATGTGAGAGTTACTGCTCCACCATTGATAAGGTAATAATCATTTAAGCTGTTTGCCTTAAATGTCAATGTTCCACCGCCTGCTGTTAGCGTGTATTCTTTATATAGCTTTTTCATGTCTTATACTGTTCTTAAATGGTTAATTCTTGTATTGTCTAAATAAATGCTTGTAATATTGTCGTCTGATTTCACTAAAAAGTTAATCTCATTTGGAGTTAGCGTTGCTTGAAGTGGTACTGAAATAATTGACTTGTCAAATAAAACAATTCCTGATGGAGTAGTGAGTTTATACATCTTGCCAACAACTGTCAAAGTACCTGTAACATCTTTAATGTAATACTCAATTTCAATATTTACAGGAAACGTTGCTCCGAAGTCAGCATCAACAGTTATTGTTGTGCTATCGGTTGCTGTTCCAACAAGGTTAACTCTTAAAGCAGTATCTTCGCCTGTTGGCTCGTCAAACCTTAGATTTCCACTTACAACTAAAACCGAACCATCCTGAACGTCTGTAACGTCAAATTCGTATGATTTTATCTCTGTATAGGTGTCTAAAAATGATATAACGGTTGTGTTGTCGCTTCCAAGTAAATGATTGCTCGTAAGGGCTGTAATTGACATTGAGAATTGTAATACCCATCCACCTGCTGTCTTTTTGTAAATATCGCCTGTGTTTGTGTCTAAATAAAAGTCATTTAAGTTGCCGAGTGAGCTTGATGGTGCGCCTGTTGCTGAATACCAAGTTGTTCCACCGATTACTACCGAACCGCCACCTATTCCAATAACAGGAACAACCTCAACACTATAAGCAGAGTTAGCTGTAACATCACATTCGCAATCCCAAGCGTTCAGAATAGCTTGCATCCTACCGCATATCGCTCTTGTGTCAGCCTCAGTTTCACAACCTTCTGACATTGAATATTGCATATGCAATACCATTAACTCGAACAATACGGTTTGATACTTTTCTAAATCGGCAGGAGAAGCAGTTTCTTTAATTGATAACCACTTTGTAATAACCGACGAAACACATTCGTACAATAAGCATAAACAACTGTCGCAAACAACTGTCGCTTTTGCTATCCCTGTTACTGTACCTGTTACCCTGTAAGTAGTATTTCCTGTGTAAGCAGGAGAAGGCATATTATAAATAAGTTCTGACGTAACTCTTGACACCCAATCCTGTGTCCAAATTGGAGTAACGGTTACAGTTGCAGCAGTTGAAACAACGTCTGCAATAGGAGTTTCCATTGTTGTAGGATATTTTACAGTGTGCGTTCTTGTAACATTTGGCGTTACATCTGAATTGCTACAAGGACAATAAATGTCATAATCGGTATTGTCGGTACTTGTAATAGAAGAAGAACGACATGAATACTCTAACGATACGTCAACTGTTGGCT
>CAZHLQ010000361.1:0-2715 GCA_964533235.1 uncultured Gudongella sp.
GATGGCAGAAACCGATCCGATCTTAAAAATAGGCATTTTGCCAAATATCAGGTTAAGCACGTTAAAAAGTATTATTCCAGCTATTAGGAAGGAATAAAACTCAGGTGCCATAAAGTTTAGCGCTGGAAGCGTCACAAAGAACAGAATAAACATTATGACCAGGGTCAATAAGACCGCCTTAAGTGGATTAGAGCCCTTCCTATTGTTATCCTTAGTCTTCATCTCCTCCTTGAAATCTGAAAATGCCTGCTTAAAGCCCTTTGAACCTGTATGGATGTTTTCTGCGTTCGGCTTTTTACCGAAATCGAACTTAAAATTAAAACCCCCGTTATTGTTATTGCCTGAATCCATTAAGTAAGTCTCCTCTCTTTCTCCCTTTTACTTCCTCCAGAATGATCCACATTCCTTCTTGTCCTCTATATTGAATCTTATGATCCTCTCAAGTAGATCATAGTCCATCTGCTTATTCCACGGGAACTTGATGGTCATGCTGCCATAACCATAGCCAAGCTTATCCAGCTCCTCAGAAAATTTCCTTACCCCAGCAGCCTCAGGAGATACGACAAGGTTCTTCATCGAATAGCTGAAGCTTATGATAAAGGTACCGTGGTCGATAAAATTTGGCTGGCTCCAGGCTATACGCTTTTCAAGGCCAGGGAACTTATCCTCAACCCAGCTTAGCACCTCTTTAAGATAATTCCTATGTTCCATATTCTCCAAGGTTTCAAGATATTCTTCAAAGGTTTGCATCTAAAGACCTCCATTACCATGTTGGCGTTATCTTCATTATAACATCATCGTCGTCCTTTGGTACACCTCTTCCGTCTCTGTTGTTTGTTGCTATATATAAAGATCCCTCATGATATACAACAGTTCTTATCCTGCCCAGGTCAGTGAATAGCTCCTCTCGTCCTAAAAGCTTCCCCTCTTCATCCAGATCTAGTCTCATAAGCATATTTCCCCTTAATCCAGCTACATAGAGAGGAGATTCCAAAAGCTCCTCCATAGGAAGGAATGCAACTCCAGATGGAGCCATAGTGTATTCAGAGTAACAAACCAGCGGGTCCTCAAACCTTTCATCGCTGGCAGTGCATGTTACGATCGGCCATCCGTAGTTTTTCCCAGGCAGTATGTGATTAACCTCATCCTGACTGTTTGGGCCGTGATCGCTGGCATATAGGTCACCAGTGATCGGATGCCACGATAAACCTTGCGGATTTCTCAGACCATAAGCATAGACAAGGCTGCCTTCGAAGGGGTTATCCTCTGGAATGCTGCCGTCAGGATTCATCCTCAATATCTTTCCTGCAAGTGAATCCAATCTTTGAGATAAGCTTGTTTCCTGGGCATCTCCCGTGGTTACATAAAGCATTCCGTCCGGGCCAAACTTGATCCTTCCACCATTGTGGAACCTTGCTCCAGGGATCCTATCTAGGATATACACCTCATCCTTAAGGGTATCCTCCTCCAGTACAAACCTTGATACTCTGTTGAACAACCCGCTACCAGACCTGTAGGTGTAATAGAGGTATATATAATTATCCTCCTCAAACCCGGGACTTAAGACAGCTCCAAGAAGTCCTGCCTCACCGGTGTGCTCAACATCATTCACCCTAAATATCTCGCCTTTTCCAAGGATAACGACCCTTCCAGGTCTTTCAGTCACTAATATTCTCCCATCTGGCAGAGGAACTATTTCCCATGGAATTTCAAGATCATCACCTACGACCTCGGTTTCGTAGCTCAACTCTGATGCTGAATACTTTATTACCTCCTCAGCAGGTTCCTCAACTACTTCAGGTTCCTCCACTTGTTTTTCTTCTTCTACCTCTTCGGCAGGTTCAGGCTTATAATCCGGAGCGAATACAGTCCTGCCAAGAAGTGAATCCAGACCTCCCAGCATCCAGAATATTATTAAGGCTATTATCAGTAAGAACACTATCAGCCACTTTTTATTCATCCTACTTCCTCCTTCTTGACATATATATCGTCTTAATCCAGGAGTCTATTTATACTTATACTTTCAACCACTCTATTGTTTATGTGGAAGTTCATTACATTCACATAGTCAAAGGGCTCATATCTATAATCATCCTCTCCATCAGTAAGCTCTCCTCCAAGAAGAACTCCCTCTGGATATGATTCCCTTAGAACCTCGTAGCTTTCACCTACCTTGACTTTCCTCAGAGTCATATACTTGGGATCAGTGATCTCGATGGAGAATATGAAGGGCTCTACACTGCCCTCCTTCTCGATAGTCTTAATTACAAGACCATCATAGGTATACTCCTTCTCAGTAAGACCAAGAAGCTGATCCATATTCCTACCGTCATCTGCAGTGAAGGTATGCTCCTTCATCTCTAAAGCTTCCCCAAACATGCTCGACATCTTCTCCTCATCTGCAACATCTCCCAAGGTTATGGTATTGCCCTCATATATGAAGGCAAGCTGCTGCATCAACAGCCTCTCATTGCCGTCAATTGAGCAAAGCTCCTTATACTTCTCAGTCTCAGCAGGTGTTTCAGCTGGCTCTTCCACTACCTCAGCTGGAGGCTCAACTGGAGCAGCGGGATCCTGTGCAGTACATCCAGATAATAAGGCGCCCATAATCAAAGCAACTAACATCATTGACCCTGTATTTATAATCTTTCTCATAGTTCACACCCCATATATAAAATTTGTATTCTACGTTGTTTAATCCATTTTTACCCCCTG
>CAZHLQ010000362.1:0-5216 GCA_964533235.1 uncultured Gudongella sp.
ACTCCATACTGTGCAGGACAGGATGGAAGAGGTCCATCATGGGCCAACTCATTGTTTGAGGACAATGCTGAGTTTGGTTATGGTATGGCAGTAGCAGTCAAGAAGATCAGAGAAAAACTTATGCTTGCTATGGAAGACTTCCTTGCAGCAGGAGTTGACTCAGAGCTTAACGAGCATTTCAATGCATGGCTTGCAGGAATGAACGATGCAAATGCTTCTAAGGCAGCTGCAGGAATGATTCTTCCAAGACTTGACGTTAAGTTCGGAAACGAAAAAGCAGATGCAGCTATCAAGCTGATATCTGAGCTAAAGGATTACTTGATCAAGAGATCAATGTGGATCTTCGGTGGAGACGGATGGGCATATGACATCGGATTCGGCGGACTTGACCACGTATTGGCATCAGGCGAAGACATTAATGTTCTAGTATTCGATACAGAGGTTTACTCAAATACAGGTGGACAATCATCCAAGGCTACTCCGACAGCAGCTGTAGCAAAATTCGCTGCATCAGGCAAGAAGATCAGAAAGAAAGACCTTGGAATGATAGCTGCTACCTACGGCTATGTATACGTAGCTCAAATAGCAATGGGAGCAAACATGAACCAGACTCTCAAAGCTCTTAAGGAAGCAGAAAGCTATGACGGTCCATCACTTGTTATTGCATACGCACCATGTATCAACCACGGAATCAAATCAGGTATGGGAACTACTATCAAACAGGAGAAGCTTGCAGTTGACACTGGATACTGGCACCTGTACAGATTTGACCCAAGACTTTCTGACGAAGGCAAGAATCCGTTCGTACTTGACTCCAAGGAGCCAACAAAACCGGTTACTGAGTTCCTTGACTCAGAAGTTCGTTATACTTCACTTAAACTCTCCTTCCCAGAGGAAGCTGAGATACTTTACAAAGCAGCTGAGGTTGCTTCTAAGGCAAGATACGAAGTATACAAGAGAATGGCAAGAGACTAATCACACTAAGCTGTCACCTTCGGGTGACAGCTTTTTTAGTTAAAGACCCTACAATGTGGTATAATGTACGATAGAAGGCAATTTAAATCGAAGGGTGATAGTCGAATGAATGATTATATAAAGATATTTGAGGGCCAAGGCTTCATGGACGTGAGATTCAACGAACCTCTGTCAGCTCACACCTCTTTTAAAATTGGCGGACCAGCAGATGTCCTTATTAGAATAACATCTGAGGATGAGCTCAGAAAAGCATTGATATTATCAAAGGGCATCGGAGTACCGATTTTCATCATGGGTAATGGCTCTAATCTACTGGTTAGGGACGGAGGAATAAGAGGAGTAGTGCTTAAGATAAATGACGGCTTCGATCAAATTTGGATAGAAGGTGCTATAGTAAGAGCGCAAGCAGGAGCATTGCTTACAGCCGTCAGCAAGTCGGCTCTTAGAGAATCTCTTCAAGGCCTTGAATTTGCCAGCGGTATTCCCGGCACTATTGGAGGAGCAATATCTATGAATGCTGGTGCTTATGGCGGTGAAATGAAGGATGTCGTCGCCCAGGTCAGAGCTATGGACAAAGATGGGAATGTAATCCTTCTCTCGGGAGAGGAAATGGAGTTCGCATATAGAAACAGCAGAGTTAAAAAGGACGATCTTATTGTTCTGGATGTAACAATGAAGCTCACCAGTGGTGATTATTCAGTTATAGATGAAAGGATAAAGGAGCTTACCTTTCAAAGGACATCTAAGCAACCACTTGAACTTCCAAGCGCCGGTAGCACTTTTAAAAGACCAGAGGGATATTTTGCGGGAAAGCTAATCGAGGATTCAGGCTTAAGAGGGCTAAGACACGGAGATGCTCAGGTTTCTGAAAAACATTGCGGCTTTGTAGTCAATAGAGGTAGCTCTACTTGCAAAGAAGTAATGGAGCTTATAGAAGTCATAAGAAAAACAGTAAGAGATAAATTTGGAGTAGAACTTGAAATGGAGATCAAGCTGGCAGGTGAAGAATGATGGTACGCCTGATTGGAGATTATCACACACATACAATATATAGCAGTGGTTTTAAGAAACGAGGGACTCATGCTAAAGGAACGATAGAGGAAAATGTAGCCGAGGCTTTTGCAAAGGGGCTTGAAACTATTGTAATAAGTGAACACGGTCCTGGTCATTATCTCTACGGACTTCGTACAGAGAATCTTCCAATCATGCGAACCGAGATCGACCGACTCCGTGAGATATATGAACCCAGGGGCTTAAGGATCCTTTTAGGTCTTGAGGCAAATCTCGTTGGCCTAGATGGAGAGCTCGATGTTGATGAGAGTATAATAATGAAATTGGACATACTATTGATGGGGTACCACTACGGCGCTACTCCAGGGAGTCTTAGGGATGCTTTGGGACTTTATGTCACTCCTCAGCTTGCAAAGCTGTTTGCAGGAACTATGGAGGGTTCAGTAGAAAGAATGACCGAAGCTTATATTAAGGCGATGGAAAGGTATCCAATAAATATAATCACACACCCTGGGTCAAAAGCAAAGGTTGATATTGTTGAGGTAGCCAAAAAGGCTGCCCAAAAAGGTACAGCATTAGAAATAAGCTCAAAGCATGATGAGCTTTCAGTTAAAAGCCTGGAGCTGATCAAAGAAATCCCAGTAATGCTTTATCTAAACAGCGATGCTCACGAGCCCTCGAGGGTCGGCGACGTTGAAAAGGGGATCAAAAAGGCTCAAGAGTCAGGCATAGACCTGAACAGAATAGTAAATATTGTCCACTAATAATGGACCTAAAACTGGAGAGGTGTTGGATATGGAATTTGTTGTTATTACAGGAATGTCAGGTGCAGGTAAGTCACAGGCGATGAAAGTAATGGAGGACATGGGATATTACTGTATGGACAATCTGCCACCGGCGCTCCTCTCAAAATTTGCAGAATTGACTCACAAATCCACAAAGGAGATAAAAAAGGTAGCTGTAGTAGTTGATATCCGTGGTGGAGAGTTTTTTGAGACATTGTTTCAAGGTCTTGAGGCGCTTACCACAATGGGTATCGGTTTCAAGATACTATTCCTTGATACCGCCAACGATACGCTGATAAAGAGATATAAGGAGCTCAGAAGACCTCATCCATTAAATCCTGAAGGCAATCTATTAGACGGGATCGAAGCAGAAAGGAAAGTTCTTCAGCAGGTCAAGAGCAGGGCTGACTATATAATAGATACGACAAAGCTTAATCTTGGAATGTTGAAGGAGGAAATGACGCGAATATTTATGGAGGGGGAGGAAGCAAGTAAACTAAGTATATCAGTTACTTCCTTTGGATTTAAGCAT
The DNA here is from genome assembly GCA_964533235.1 of uncultured Gudongella sp. Taxonomy (GTDB): domain Bacteria; phylum Bacillota; class Clostridia; order Tissierellales; family Tissierellaceae; genus Gudongella. The sequence continues at coordinate 3,304 of CAZHLQ010000362.1, forward strand.
GGAATTCTTCTCGACGGAGATATTGTATTCGATGTAAGATTCATACCAAACCCCTTCTATATACCAGAGCTAAAGGAGCATACCGGTTTAGAGGAGAAGGTACGGGATTATGTTTTTAATTGGCCTCAAACTCAAGCCTTTATCCAGAAGACTATGGACCTGCTGGAATTTTTGATACCCTATTACATCCAGGAGGGAAAAACGCAGCTGGTAGTCGGAATTGGGTGTACAGGGGGTAAACACAGGTCGGTTGCGATTTCTGAGAAAATTACTGAGTTGCTAAGAATGAACGGGCATAGGTCGGTAGTTGACCATAGAGATATATAACACCAGATGAAGGGAAACATATGATGGAAAAGCTATTAAATAGATCAAAAAACAATCCAAAAGTAGTCGTACTCGGGGGAGGAACTGGTTTATCAGTTCTTCTACGAGGTCTTAAGGAAAAAACAGAAAACATTACTGCAATAGTAACAGTAGCTGACGATGGAGGAGGGAGCGGAAGGCTGAGAGAAGATCTTGGAATGCTGCCGCCAGGTGATATACGCTCCTGTTTACTGGCACTTGCAAACACAGAGCCAAATATGGCTAAACTACTGGGATACAGATTTTCAGAGGGAGAGCTAAAGGGTCAAAGCTTCGGTAATCTTTTCATAGCTGCTATGAATGAAATACATGGAAGCTTCGAAAAAGCAATAAAGGAAACAAGCAACGTACTTTCAATAACGGGGAAGGTACTGCCGGTTACCCTTGCTAATGCAAGACTTATTGCTCAGCTTGAAGACGGAACAATTGCTGAGGGTGAATCAAGGATACCAGAGATCGTTAGGGAAAGAGGTACAAGCATCGCTCGGATGACCATGACTCCTGAGAAGTCATATCCTCTTGTGGAAGCAGTAAAATCCATCAAGGAAGCAGACCTTATAGTACTGGGACCTGGGAGTCTCTATACATCTGTTATTCCGAATTTACTTGTCAAGAATATGGTTCTCCATATCAATAAGGCTAAAGCTCCAACTGTATATGTCTGCAATGTAATGACCCAGCCCGGCGAGACCGATGGATATGGCGTTATCCAGCATGTAGATGGAATAATCAAGCATTCTATGGACGGATTTCTTGATTATGTAATAGCAAATACCGAAGGGATACCCAAGGATGTATTATCTAAATACGGAAGCGATGGGGCATTACCTGTGTGTATTCAGAAAGGCGAGGAGAAGGAGCTTAAAAAAAGAGGCATAAAGCTTATCGAAGGTAAGCTGATAGACGTTAAAAATGACTATATACGCCATGATACAGCGCTCTTAAGCGATATGCTGATGAAGCTGGTTTAACTATTTGATAATTCATATTGTCGCAAAAAACAAGATCCTTTGACGTACTAAGGATCTTTTTTATCATACATTTATATAATTGTAATCTGTGAAATATGAATTGTGAATTTTACTTAACTATTTTTCGGTCAAATAAGAAACCCCAAGCTTGATCGTCTCCTCAATAGCATCACGATGTGTTCTTTCAAAGGAGTGGGATGCATCGACTCCCGGGCCGATCAATCCAACCCGGATATCATAGCCTGACCTCAAAGCTGCTGACCCATCTGATCCGTAATATGGATAAATATCGATATTGTAGCGGATATTATTTGCTTTGCAAAGCTCAACCAGTCTTTTTCTAAGCTCCAGATCATAGGGGCCTGTGCTATCCTTTGCACATATTGTAACTGAGAACTCGTCAGAGGTCTGCCCCTCTCCGGGAGCTGCCATGTCCACAGCTATGAATTCGAAGGTATCCTCAGGTATTGCAGCAGATGCACCATGACCGACCTCTTCGTAGTTGCTTATAAAGAAATGGGTTGTAAACTTAGGAGATAATCCTTCATTTATGATCTGTCTTGCAATGCCATATAT
>CAZHLQ010000363.1:0-4249 GCA_964533235.1 uncultured Gudongella sp.
AATGGATGGAGATATGCTGGTTCTAAACTTTATTGGAGACGGCTTCCTTCATAACATGGTTCGAATATTGACCGGTACACTTTTAGATATTGGTTCCGGAAAAATCAACTTAGAAAAGATAGAAGAAATCTTTAAGTCAGGCATCCGCTCTGAGGCAGGTATAACAGTTCCTCCGCACGGGCTTTTCCTTGAGGAGGTCTACTACTAAAGCTTCATTGTCCACTTCTCCTCAGTGAGATCCCTGCCCCATATTCTATGGGGTATTTCTTCTTCTATGGTGAATCCAAGGCCTTTATATAATCCTCTTGCTTCGTTCAATATACTGACAGTCCATAGGATGATTTCCTTATAACCTGCATCCCTTGCAAACTGAACAGCCATTTCAGCCATAAGCCTTCCGTTTCCGCTCCCTCTGAATTCCTTTAATAGGAGGAACCACCTGAACTGGGCGGTTTTATCATCTACCTTAGCTATAGCAACTGCACCGACTCTTTTTCCTTCAGCTTCAGCTATCCAGATGCATTCCTTCTTAATGTCTCTGTCTGAATGGAATTTTTCAAGAGGTTCTCTGACATAGTGAGGGAATGTGTAGTCAAATCCGTATTCCTCAGAATACAACGACCCATGAGTTGAAACTATCCACTGTAAGTCGTCCTTTGTGTATTCTCTGATCTTAATTTTCATGGTTTTGTTCCTCCAAAAAATAATAAGAGATATGGTTGAGCTTATTCTACCATATCCCTTTAAATCGTCATAACACTATTTATGATTGCTTTATTTTTTAGCTATTGCTCCAAGAGGTAGTATCTCTTTGCCATATACCTCGTTTATTACCTGTGCAAGACCAGTGTATATTGCAGAAAATCCGCAGAATATGCCTTCGTAGCCTGCAATATTGATCAGTGCATGGTTCCCGGTAAAGTCACCTATCGCAAGGAGCATAAACAGGATCGTAAGTGATCCGAAAACTACCTGGAGTGCTCTGCTTATCCTCAATGTTCCGATAAACATAACAAAGGTGAAAAGGCCCCACATAAAAAGGAATGCTCCCAAAGCCTTTCCATCCGGTGCTGCAGCCAGGCCCAGAACAGGCATGGTCTTTATTGTAACGAATACCAGCCAGAACATACCATAGGAGGTAAAGGCTGTTGCTGCAAATGTGTTGTTTTTCTTCCATTCCATTATTCCTGCAATTATCTGTGCGATTCCGCCATAGAAAATCCCCATTCCAAGGATCATAGCACTCATAGGAATAAGCCCTGCGTTGCTGATATTAAGTAAAACCGTAGTAAGTCCAAAGCCAAGAAGTCCCAGCGGCGCTGGATTTGCTGCCGTATCCTTTATGGATACCACCGTTTGATTATTGTTGTTTTGCATATTATCCTCCTAAAATCGTTATCTTTCTGTCATACGACACAACCTCTATTATACAGTCATTCAATATGCAAAGCAACAAATATTTATATGATTTTTCAGAGTATATAGGAATTTAGATAAATGTCTCTATTTCCCTTCTCTCCCGATAATTTGCCTCCAGCTCCTCCTTATGCCAAATAAAGCTTTTATCAGTAAATACCTTGGCAGATACCGGACAAACTTTAACGCAAGCACAGCACTTTATACATGGCCCAGGAATTTTTGATACGTCTGTAAAGTCAATTGAGCCCATAGGACATGAGTTGGCACAAAGCTTGCAGTCGATACAGGTGTCCAGCGTTTCGGGCTTGATCCTTCGAAAATCAACATGCTCTCCATCCTCACCTACAGGTCTGTAATAAGGCTTGTAGGGATGATTCCCTGGTATCGATAGGCTCTCCTCCTGATCAGAGGCTGAAAGCTTATTGCCAATTTCTTCACCAAACTCACGAAGCCAAAGAATATCGTTTTCGTCAGGCCTCCCCTTTGCGAGTACCTCTGAGAAGGAATGCTGTCCAACGACAGCTGCGGCTGCTATTATTACAAATCCACGGTCTTTAACCAGATCGCACAGCTCAAGCAGAGCGTCGTCATAGTGCCTGTTTCCATAGGTCACAACGCAGATGCACCTTGCACCATTACCCTGGAGTGTATTTAAGTATGGTAGGAGAAGGTTAGGAAGCCTTCCTGCATAAACGGGCATCCCTATGACCAGGAGATCCTCCTCCGAGAAAATCAGAGCCTCCCTTCTTTGGGAAGGGAGAGTAATATCAAGCTCCTCAAAGTCAGCCGTTTTATCCAAAACCTCTCTGATGCCGCCCATTATAGTTCTAGAAGCCTTAGCTGTATTTCCTGTAGGGCTAAATGTCATGATATACTGACTCATATGCTTACCCCTTTCTTGCTGTCCTCCGTGAGGCTTGCTCTGAGCTTCATAGCTTTGGTTCCTATTGCCTTAAGTACTCCTGATAAAGGTACTCCTATTATCATTCCAGGTATCCCCATCATACTTCCAAAGAAAAGAACCGAGAACATTACAGTCAGAGGATGAAGTCCTACTGAATGGGACATTATCTGCGGTGAAATGAGGCTTGATTCTATTTGCTGGATCACTAAAATCAATATCACTACCCAAAGAGCCATTATCGGCTTTTCCAAAAGAGAAAGTACCACTGGCAGTATCCCTCCTAGCCAAGGCCCAAAGTATGGGATTATATTAGTAAGCCCTGCTACAAAGCCAATTGTCAAAGAGTAAGGAACACCTATGATCCGGCAGCCGATCCCAGTAAGAACTCCTACGAATAATGCGACTGTAAGCTGTCCTTTCAGGAAGCCTCCCAAGACCTTGTCTACTTCTTTACCCAGTTCCCCTATCTCCTTCTTGAGCGCGTCAGGAACTAAGCTCATCATCCCTTTGACAAGCTTATCCTTATCCTTAAGGTAATAAAAGGCTATCAGCGGCGTCATCACAAGGTCAAGCAAGGTTCCTGTTGAGCTTGCCAATGAATTTAGTATCCCTCCCATTGCATTTCTAAGGTATTCTGAAATATTGGCAATTTCCTTGTCTATATTGAGAAACTCCTGGATCGGTTCAGGTATGAAGGGTATTTCTCCAGCCCTGAGACCTTCGATGAAATTTTTAAGAAATTCAAATATCCTGGGTATATCGTTGATAAATACTGACATATCCTTGGTCAATCTTGGAACAAAGGTCGCAAACAGAATGCCTACTACCCCTGCTATAGTCGCAAATATTATTAGGATTGCCCATATTCTTTTAATTTTTCTTTTTTCCAGCATCTTGACTATAGGATTTAACAAATACGCTGCAACCAATGCATATATGAAGGGATTTATCATGCTTCCCAGAGGCTTTCTTACAAGTAAAAGAACGATTATTGCTAAGATAAAGACAGTCAAATCAAACCAAGCTGATTTATTTAACTTTGGAAGCTTCATTTATGTCTACACCAACTTTCTTTAAAATGAAGGACAGGAATAATCCTGCCCTATTTGAATCTTACTGCTGTTCCGTAGGCAATTACTTCTGCTGCACCCTGCATTATTGCAGAGGATGCATACCTTATGTTTACTACGGCATCTGCTCCCAGTGCCTCTGCCTCTTCTACCATCCTCTTGGTGGCCAGTGCCCTTGCATCATTCATCATTTCATTATATGCCTTCAATTCCCCTCCTACCAGAGTTTTGAAGCCTTGAGTTATATCCTTGCCAATGTTCTTGCTTTGTATTGTTCCGCCCTTTACAAGGCCCAGCATCTCTAATTCCTTTCCGGTAATGTAATCAGTATTTACTAAGATCATCCTCTTCACCACTCCTTATCTCCTTAATTCTCTCGTACAAAACGTAAATGCTTACACCCATAAAGCCAAGAGGTATCGCGACAACAAAAAACTTGAATATTGGGGGCATAGGTTCCCTGGATAGATAAAATACATAAAAGAATAGGTAGATCAAAATCAGTATGGTAATTATGATTGGAGCAATAAGTTTTTTCCATTTCACAGGCGTCACCACCTCCTAATGATAATTTAGCACGTAGAGCTTTCAATGGCAAGGTTTAGCTCATTGGTGTCCAAAAACTCTTGCAAAGGAAAGTACATTTTGCTATCATATGAATATGTCTGGGGGTATAGCGCAGTTGGGAGCGCGTCTGAATGGCATTCAGAAGGTCAGGGGTTCGACTCCCCTTATCTCCACCAAGCCTGTCACTTCATTCATAAGCATAATGAGGTGGCTTTTTTATGCAGATTCAATAGTTGAATATAGATGGAGTTGAAAAAATTATGAAGAAGAAAGTAATATTAGGTATGAG
>CAZHLQ010000364.1:0-2428 GCA_964533235.1 uncultured Gudongella sp.
ATGAAGCCTCATGAAAAGAATAGGTGGACTGAGTTTATCTGCCCAAAGGGGCTCCGCTATGCGAATCGGGTTTTTGACCCCGGAAGGTTAAGGACCCCACTGCTCAGATCCGGCAGCGGCTGGGAAGAGCTCACTTGGGAAAAAGCATGGTCCATATGGGCAGACAAGGTTTCTTCGGGGATATCTGAGTCAGGGCCCCTATCTTTGATGTATTACTCAAGCGCCGGATCCATGTACTTTTCTAAGACCCTTATCCCACACATCTTCAATGAACTTGGAGGATATACCGGAACAAAGGGATCTCTCTGTTCAAGCATCGGATCATCGGGACTAAAGGAAGCCACACTCGGATGGGGAGTTCCCTTTTTGACTCCTGAGCTTCAGTCTGAGGCAAAGGGCATAATGCTTTGGGGAAGAAATTCCCTTGTAACGCAGCCACAGATAAGGCAGATCTTCCGCAAAATACGAGATAAAGGCGGTGAGATCGCCTCTCTTGAAATAAGAAATACTGAAACATCCGAAGCTGCCGACAGATCATGGTACATATCTCCGGGCGGAGATTTCGCATTGGCGGCATGGCTCTGCAAAAAATTGATCAGTATGGGAGTATCTTCGAATGAGTGGAAGAGCAGGGTCGTAAATTACGAGGAATTCCTTGTTAGCCTAAAGAGTCTCGAAGAAGAAAAGCTTCTTGATACAGCCGGTATAGATGAGACTGCAGCAGAGGAAATATTACTCTGGCTGATAAAATTCAGTCCTGTGACATATATGCCTTCTTACGGATCTCAAAGATATCTCCACGGAGACATGCAGTTTAAGTGGATGTTTGCCTTATCTGTGATCTCAGGCGGTTTCGAAGATCCGCGTTCAGGCCTCAGTTTTGGAAAGGACGAGCATGCGCTCTTTCCAAAAGAACTTATCCCCCGCTCTGACAATGTACGTAAATTCGGGACAGGCACGATGGGAAAAGAAATCCTTGATGCCTCACCAAAGATAAGTGTGCTTCACATAACAACGGCAGACCCTGTTATGCAGAACCCGGGAAGTTCAGGCATAGTCAGGGCCATGAGATCGGTCCCGTTCAAGGTTTGTACAGAGATATTCATGACAGAAACTGCGAAAGAATGCGACCTGGTGCTGCCCGCAGCGACCTACCTTGAAGAAGATCATGACTGGCTGGGGTCATACTGGCACAGCTTCCTCGTCAGGAGCGAGAGGATCGTCGAGCCTAAGGGAATGGTAAAGTCTGACATAGAGATCTATGACGGACTGGCAAAGACCCTTGGACTGAAGACCAACCTGATAGAATTATATGAAGAAATGGACAGGCTGATGCTCAGTGAAAAAAGGCTGGAAAAGGTATCGGAAGGACTTTATGCGTGGAAAGAACCAATATATTGGACCGACCCCGGAACTATGGCAAAACTGCCGGAGTGTGTCCCTGTGATAAGTCTCCCTGAAGAAGGAGAACTAAGGCTGGTCACTTTCCACGTGAAAGAGTATATAAACGGACACAGCTTCGACGCCCCAAATATACCCGACATTCCGGATATTTATATGTCTGCCGCTGACATGAAAAAACTTGACCTGACAAACAGTGAGAGGGTAGTTGTATATTCAAGGAACGGAGAACATCTAATAATGTGCGCTGTAGAAGAGAGTTCCCTGCGAGAGGGGCTGGCTTCAGCAAAACAGGGCGTGCCCGGCATAAACCTTCTTACAGAAGCACAGAAGGCTCCCGGATGCGGAGCCCCCTACGCCGAATGCTTCATCAGGGTCAAAAAAGCACTGTAACGACAGAATCCTGCCAATAAAAGAAAAAGGGGCTGTGTGGGATCGTAGTATCACATACAGCCCCTTTTTCTTTGCATCTCTATTTCATATAACCTGCGACTTTTTCAAGATAGTCCCCTATGCCCTCGTGCGCGGCAAGGTCAGCGATCCTGTCCAGCGGAGTTTCGTCCCTGTTGACGATTATCAATTTTGCTCCGCTGTTCTTTGCCTGACGGGGAAAGTAATTGGCGGGAGAGACAACCAGTGATGAACCAAGGACCACAAAGGCATCGCAGTCGGAGCTCCACTCGTCGGCAAGCCTCAGCGGTCCGTCCGGAAGCATCTCCCCGAAGAGCACTACTCCGGGCCTGAGAAGTCCTCCGCAGTCGCATTTTTCGCCGTTGAGAAAATGCTCCTTGTCCCATATCTTGCCGCAGGAATGACATCTCACGGGTTCCAGGCTGCCGTGCAGTTCGGCTATTTTAACTGAACCGGCTTTCTGATGAAGCCTGTCAACATTCTGGGTAATTATGCCCGTAACATAGCCATCTGCTTCCCATTGTGCAACGTATTTATGGCCTTTATTCGGCTTTACGCTCTCCGGAACATAAAGCCTTGATTTATAAAACTCTCTGAATGAATCATAGTCCCGTTC